>NZ_JAIWJZ010000008.1:0-100490 GCF_020216105.1 Enterobacter sp. K16B | reverse complement strand
ACTTTCCAGGCGTGCTCCTTCAGCCACTCGGACACCTCACCATATTGTCATCCCGTTGTTGTCGGGACGGGCGCTAATGTAAGGAAAAGCTGAACTGCCGTCAACTCACTTTTTCAGTAATTTAGCGCGTTTAGACAAACTTCAGGCAACATGATTCTTAAATGTGCTGAAAGCGTCTTTTTTATCAGCAACACCCTTGTGCAATAAATTTGTTATGCTGGCACTCCAGTTAAAAAGCAAAATAAATCAGCGCAATAAAAGGCAGGAATCACTATGGATATACTCTTTTATCACCCTACTTTTGATACGGCTTACTGGATCAAGGCGCTCACGGCGGCGATCCCCGGCGCACGCGTTCGCGAGTGGAGGCGGGGTGATAACGAACATGCAGACTATGCGCTGGTCTGGCATCCGCCGGTAGAAATGCTTCAGGGACGTAACCTGAAGGCCGTTTTTGCCCTGGGTGCCGGGGTGGATTCCATCCTGAGCAAACTGAAGGCGCACCCTGAAATGCTGCCGGACGCCACACCTCTGTTCCGCCTGGAAGATACCGGAATGGGCCAGCAAATGCAGGAATACGCCGTGAGCCAGGTGCTGCACTGGTTCCGCCGCTTTGATGATTATCAGGCGTTTAAACAGCAAGCCCACTGGGAGCCGCTGCCGGAGTATCAGCGCGAGGATTTCACCATCGGCATTCTTGGTGCCGGTGTGCTGGGATCCAGAGTGGCTGAAGCCCTCGCCCCGTGGGGGTTCCCGCTGCGCTGCTGGAGCCGCAGCCGCAAGGATTATCCTGGCGTAGCGAGCTTTGCCGGAACCGATGAGCTCCCGGCTTTCCTGAAAGGCACACGGGTACTCATCAATTTGCTGCCAAACACGGCGGAAACGGCAGGGATCATCAATGAAGCCTTGCTCAACCAGTTAGCCGATGAGAGCTACCTGATGAACCTGGCGCGCGGAGTGCATCTGGTCGAGCCGGATCTGCTGAAGGCGCTGGACAGCGGCAAGTTAAAAGGTGCCATGCTGGATGTCTATAGCCGTGAGCCGCTGCCGAAGGAGAGCCCGCTGTGGGCACATCCGCGTGTGGCGATGACTCCGCACGTGGCGGCCGTGACGCGCCCGGCTGAAGCGGTGGCCTATATATCCCATACCATCAGCGAACTGGAAAAAGGCAACGCGGTCAGCGGCCAGGTCGACAGACAGCGTGGATACTGAGAGAAACCCGGCGTTTGCCGGGTTTTTGCTAATATTCGCTGCTGATAACTGCTATCCTTTGGAAAAACCGCAGAGGAGAGAGAGATGTATCCCGTTGACCTGCATATGCACACCGTCGCCAGTACCCACGCGTATAGCAACCTCCATGATTATATCGCCCAGGCGAAGCTCAAAGGCATCACGCTTTTTGCGATCACCGATCATGGCCCGGATATGGCGGATGCACCGCACTACTGGCATTTTGTGAATATGCGGATCTGGCCACGTCTGGTGGACGGCATCGGAATACTGCGCGGCATTGAGGCAAACATCAAAAACATCGACGGTGAAATCGACTGCACCGGCCCGATGCTAACCTCGCTTGATCTTATCCTTGCTGGTTTCCATGAACCGGTCTTTGCGCCTCAGGATAAAGAGACCAACACCGCGGCGATGATCGCCACCATTGCCAGCGGCAATGTGCATATTATCAGCCACCCGGGCAACCCGAAGTACCCGATTGATATTCAGGCTGTCGCGCAGGCGGCTGCAAAACACCGCGTGGCGCTGGAAATTAACAACTCCTCCTTTGTTCACTCGCGTAAGGGCAGTGAAGCTAATTGTCGCGAAGTGGCGGCCGCCGTCCGTGATGCGGGTGGCATGGTGGCACTGGGTTCAGATTCCCATACCGCGTTCACGCTCGGTGACTTTAGCGAGTGCCTGAAAGTGCTGAATGACGTTGACTTCCCGGAAGCGCAAATCCTGAACGTCACCCCACGCCGCATGCTCGATTTCCTCGAGTCGCGCGGAATGGAGCCGATTGCCGAATTTGCCGATCTTTAATTGTGTAATGGAATAAAAAAATGAATGAGTTTTCCATCCTCTGCCGCGTGCTGGGTACGCTGTATTACCGTCAGCCACAAGACCCGCTGCTGGTTCCGCTCTTTACATTGATTCGTGAAGGGAAACTGGCGCAGAACTGGCCGCTGGAACAGGATGATTTACTGGAGCGTCTGCAAAAAAGCTGCGACATGCAGCAGATTGCGACGGATTACAATGCCCTGTTCGTGGGGGATGAGTGCCGCGTTTCGCCATACCGTTCTGCCTGGCAGGAAGGGGCAACGGAAGCGGAAGTCCGTGCTTTTCTCTCCACGCGTGGGATGCCGCTGACCGATACCCCTGCGGACCATATCGGTACGCTGCTGCTGGCCGCGTCCTGGATCGAGGACAACGCGGGGGATGATGAGAACGAAGCCATCGAAACCTTGTTCGAAACGTACCTGTTGCCGTGGGTCGGGACTTTCCTGGGTAAAGTCGAAGCGCATGCAACCTCGCCATTCTGGAGAGCGCTGGCGCCGTTGACCCGCGACGCCATCGCGGCAATGTGGGATGAGCTGGAAGAAGAGAACGAAGAGTGATGCTCGTCACATAAATTCTGCAACTCTACATTTCAATTTGCACGTAATGTGCGGATGATCGCATTTCCATGGTGCGCTTCTGCTAAGATGCGCGCCATGAACATATTACTTTGTATCGCATTAACGACAGGCATTCTCTCCGGGCTGTGGGGGTGGGTGGCCGTGTCTCTCGGATTGCTCAGCTGGGCCGGGTTCCTCGGCTGTACGGCCTATTTCGCCTGCCCGCAGGGCGGCATAAAAGGGCTCTTTATCTCAGGTTGCACGCTGATGAGCGGTGTTATCTGGGCGTTGGTGATCATGAAAGGCAGCTCGCTGGCGCCGCATCTGGAGCTGCTGGGGTATATCATGACGGGTGTTGTCGCCTTCCTGATGTGCATCCAGGCCAAGCATCTGCTGCTTTCGTTCGTGCCGGGCACCTTTATGGGAGCGTGCGCGACGTTTGCAGGGCAGGGCGACTGGAAGCTGGTGGTCCCTTCGCTGCTGCTGGGCCTGCTGTTTGGCTATGCCATGAAAAACAGCGGACTTTGGCTGGCATCGAGGCGGGAAAAAGCGCAAAACGTCGCGACGGTGAGTGAATAAAAAAAGGCGAGATAATCATCTCGCCTTTTTTATACGCTTCCTGTCAGGATTCCGGAGGCACTGACATATCGCGGTATTTCACCAGTATCGGGTTCTGGACGTCCGCTTTATTTTGCAGATCCCACAATCCGCGATCGATACCGTCGTTGATTAAGAAGATCACGCCGGTTTCAATGGCTGACATCAGGCACATCATGACCGGTTCGTTAGAGGTGTAGCCAATTTCACCCTCCAGCAAACGCTGGTAATCGATGAAGCGGAACACCCCTGCCTGCACTTCATAGGACAGGATGGTTTTGCTGGTGTTCACCGAAGAGAGCACTTCACCCGTACTGACGTTGACCACACGCAGGTTAACGGCGATTTGGTCGAGCTGATACTGGGTATCCGCGCCGATACCGAAGTAACGCGCACCCGCACCACCCGATTTAACGTTACTTTCGTAACCAATAATCGATCCTTCAATCATTACGTTCGCCGCCGCCAGCGATTGCAGAGGCATACGGTTATTGTCCGCGACGGTGCCATTCTCCTGGGCGGCACGGATAATTTTGCGTTCATTTAACAGGTTCTGTAGCCCCTGGCGTTCCAGAGGAATAAACCAGTGTGAATCCTTGAGCGCGGTTACCAGCATCGCGGTGGCGCTTTGCGGCACAGCCGTGGAGAAGTTACTTGCCGGGTAAGGCTTAAATTGCCCGGTTTCATCCTGAATATTATATACGGAAACAAATATTTTCCCCGTCGGAGAAGGTAAATGCGTTAAATCACGATAACTCTGGGCCCGAGGCATTAAAGTGGGTTTTGCAGCTTCTTTAGGGGGAGCAGTTAAACAACCGCTCAATAAGCACACTGCAACAAATATCAGGAAGCGCTGCATGATCGTTGTCCTTATTTAGCTGTTGTTTAGAAGTCAGTTGAATTAGTTTGTAGACCGGAAACCTGAATGGTTGAGGTTTTACCGGTTTTACGATCGGTCACGTTCAACTGGAGCTGTCCGTCCCTGTTCGCGATGTCGACAATAAAGTCGTTGGTCACCATTCGGCCGGGTTTGCCGGTATTGATGTTGGTCAGCAACCCGCCCAAAATCTGCGACTGGATAGCCTGCGTGAAGTTGTCCAGTGCGGACGGGGTATCCACGCCAAGATCCTTAAAGCTGGGATCTTTATAAGAGTTTTGCGCCTGAGCTTCATTCAACATGAACGCGCCGTTGTTAGGGTTACCCCCAAAGTTAGGGTTCCGGAACTGGAATGTCATGTTCCCGGCCCAGCTTAAGGGTGTTATTAGCATTATCGAAACAACTGCATATGCAATACGCATGACAGCCTCCGCATATCGGTTCGCTAGAACTCGTCTTTTGCTAAATCGCGGGTGCTTAATAGGGCTTTATCTATTTGCAGGCGATTAATAGCGTCTTCTGATTGGGCCAGCGCTAAGGCGACGTTTTTATCGAAGTCTATTTTCGTGGGGAATAAAAACGTTTGATAGATAACGGTCTGGTTCGCCGTTATTGTTATCCAACTTCCCCATCGTGCACTGGGCCGCTCGTTGATTGTTATATTTCCGGTGTAGGTACTGTCCCATTTATCACTGAAGGCGCGATAAAAATTGTGCCCGACAGAGGAAACAGTGTGGTCTGTTAACAATCCGGGAACTTCGACCTCGACGGCCTGTAGGTTCCCTGCAGCGAGGAGAAAGCCCGCTGCGGCAATCCAACTCACGGTGCGTTTCATGTGATTAACGCCTGAGGTTATCGTTTGCCCACGAAACAGCCTGAGTTCGGTTTTTAACAGCTATCTTCTTGAAAAGATTATAAAGGTGCGTCTTTACTGTATTTTCGCTGATAAATAACGAACGGGCGATTTCAATATTTGAAGCACCAATGCGTAATTTGTTCAGGATCTCTTTCTCACGGTGTGTGAGCAGTGCGGACTCTGAGCTGTTATAGCGATAATTGCCGGAATGCGTGATGAGATAGCTGGCAAGTTTTTGCGAAAAATAACATTCTCCGCGCAAAATACCCTGCAAGCCCTCTACCACCCGATCTTCTTCTTCAGTAACGTAGAACACGCCATTGATATGCGGCCAGCTTTCAATATCTCTGAAAGGATATTCATCAGGCGTATTCAACAATAGCACGCGGATATTGTTGTTTTTCCTGCTTAAAACATCCTGCCAGTAATGGATGAGCTTTTTATCAGCTTCCATCATATCAAACAGAATAATGCTGCCAGGGGCAATATCATCAAAAGAACGTTGAATATTATGCAATTTCCCGTTCAGTGATAACGATTGCTTTAAATGTTGTAATAACGCTGTCGCTTGCAAAGAAGGTTTTGTGATCAACAGTAATGTATGACCATGTAAACTATGGACTTCATTAAACATGATGAAACCCCGCTTTTTTTTGGCACCTGGCAGCTGTCCTCCTGATTAAAAGAGGACTCCAGAAGTACTGACAGATGTTGCACTGCTGTGTGTAGAATCAAACCATAACCTCCAAAGGGAGGTAAATATAAAACCAATTTCGTACATCTAATTTCAATCTAGCTTTTACGAAGTTTAAAGCAAGTGTTAAACGTGTAACAGAATGTAAAAATAAATATTAATTTGTTAAATTAGGATGTGTGAAATGATTCAATTTGATACAAAAGTTGTACATGTCAATATGGCTGCACAGATTTTAAAAATCATACAAATATTCTTATCTCATTGAATTTAGTCGTTATCTTTTATTTTTTGAATGCTGAGTTCAGGTATGAGTGACGGGATATTTCTAATCCTTTAAATGAATGACTTTCCGACTTAAGAAAACACGTGTCGTGTCACGCACTATGACAAAATGTTCTTTTGCCGTTGCGTTTAAACAATGCGGGGGGCAGTGTGGAGAGCCTTCCTGCCGTTGTTCAATCGCCTCTGTGAAGGGAGTGAATAAAAAAATAAGCTGGCCTGTTTAAAGTGTTTTTTGCCGGAAATTACAACTTTGTGGTGATCTGATAAATAAAAATAAGTCGCGCGGGTGAGATATTTAAAATGTTTCAGCAGACATACTCTTCACCGTAACGACGCGTTAACACAAAACGAGTCGCTTTAACAAATATCCATGTTACATGGTTATGAAATGATTTAATAACCAGGTCCAGGGTGACAACATGAAAAACACATCGTTATTTATGATGTTTACATTACTGGGTGCGCCTGGATTTGTAACCGCAGCAAATTCAGATTTAGCCAGGGCTGAATATAACTTTGCGGTTAATGAATTAAGCCTTTCATCATTAAATCAGGCAGCCATTATTGGTCAGCGGGGCGTATCAAATGACGCTCAGGTTCGCCAGGACGGTTCAAAATTACTGTCCATTGTTTCCCAGGAAGGGGGAGGTAACAGGGCGCGGGTTGATCAATCAGGGACTTATAATTTTGCGTATATCGCTCAGAGCGGCTTCGCGAATGATGCTGATATTACGCAAGACGGATATGGTAATAGTGCGAAAATTATCCAGAAAGGGTCGGGTAATAGAGCAAGCATCACGCAGTACGGTACACAGAAAACCGCAGTTGTAGTGCAAAAACAGTCGCAAATGGCCATTCGCGTTATTCAACGTTAGTTATTCGCGGCGACTTAAATCAATCCGATGGGGGTTTTACCATGAAATTTATCAAAGTGGCAGCTCTTGCAGCAATCGTAGTTTCTGGTAGTGCTATGGCTGGTCTTATTGATCAAGGTGGCTGGGGTCACGGACACGGTCATGGTCACGGTGGTTATGGCCCAAATTCAACCCTGAATATTTACCAGAGCGGTGGCGGTAACTCAGCGGTCGCCTTGCAGACTAATGCCAGAAATTCAACTCTGTCTATTAGCCAGAGTGGTGGCGGTAATGGCGCGGATGTTGGACAAGGCTCTGACGACAGCACCATTTCCCTGACCCAGAATGGTTTTGCCAACAGCGCAACGCTTGATCAGTGGAACAGTCACGACTCAACAATGAATGTTAGCCAGTACGGTGGATTTAACGGCGCGCTTGTTGATCAGACTGCCTCTAATTCTACCGTCAATGTTACCCAGATTGGTTTAGGTAACCACGCATCAGCTTATCAGTATTAATACTGAAATCTGTGCTACAAAAAAACAGGGCGTGCGCCCTGTTTTTTTTCGGGAGTTCATCATGAATACCTTAATTCTTCTTGCCGCGCTTTCCAGCCAGATAACCTTTAAAACGTCTTTGCAGGACAATATGACCACCATTATTCCGCAGGTGATGCTGACGGAGTCGTGTGACTGTCAGGTTCAGATTATCGCCGTACGGGAAGGGCAGGGGGGCCAAAGTACTTCCCGGCAGCAAAATACACTTTTTATACCCGCTAATCAGACGATTGATTTAACGCGGTTGAGTTTAAATATTAACGCAGGAGACACGGTCAACATTGTGGTCACCGTTTCTGATGGTAAATCGATTCATCTATCGCAGCAGTGGTCTCCCGCGGGGAGCGCGCTTTAATTATTTATAAAATCAATGCGTTGTGAATGTGGCGGGGCTGTGCCGTTGAGCTATGCTGATATCAGGAACCTGGCCGTTATGTTCCGTAACGTGAAACTTCGTTTGCCCTAACGAAGCGCGTTTGCCCCTCAAGGACGATTTTCATTGAGGAGTATTTATAATGCACAACGCTTTCGCTCAACTCGCGACAGGTCTGGGCCTGATCGTCTCTGCTTTTAGTCTTCCGGCTTATTCGACCACTATTGTTGATGGCGGTGTCATTCATTTTCGCGGGGCCATTGTGGCAGACCCCTGTGAAGTTACAGCGCAGCAGCGTCAATTTGCCATGTCATGTCCGGATAATAACCGGATGCAAACCCGGATGGTCAGCTATGAAGAGGCGCTTAATGGCAAGGTGGCCGATTCGAATCTGGCGACGCTCCATATGAAATACCTTAACCCTGAAAAAACGCTCGCCGTTGTTGAAATCCAGTATCGCTAATGCCTGCTATTTCGCCTTACCGCGAAAGAGGATTTTTTCTGATAGTTTTTTCTCCCGGACGCCTCTGCGATACACTTAAGAAAAAGGCGGGTTGCAGAGGGGCTTTATGAAACCGCAAATAGACGTTATTCATGGCGATATCACGACAATGCATGTCGATGTCATCGTCAATGCGGCCAATCCCTCCCTGATGGGGGGAGGCGGTGTGGACGGGGCTATCCACCGGGCTGCCGGACCGCAGTTACTGGAAGCCTGTAAAATCGTGCGGCAGCAGCAGGGTGAATGTCCTCCCGGCCATGCGGTCATCACCCTCGCGGGCAATCTGCCTGCCAGAGCGGTGATTCACGCTGTTGGACCTGTCTGGCACGGTGGTGACCAGCACGAAGCGAGTATTCTGGAAGAGGCTTACCGAAACTGTCTGCGGCTGGCCGCCGACAACGGCTATAAAACAATGGCGTTCCCGGCCATCAGTACCGGTGTGTATGGCTATCCGAAAGCTGCCGCTGCGACTATCGCCGTCGAAACCGTTTATCGCTATCTGTCGCTTAAGCCGATGCCTGAGAAAGTTTTCTTTGTCTGTTTCGATGAAGAAACCACGCACCTGTATCAACGGTTGCTGACCCAGCGCGGGCAGGAACTGGACACCTGAAACACACGCGGCGCACTCAGTGCGCCGCGTGTGTTTATGCCGCTTTCGTCTGCGGTTTTCCGGAAAAGAGGAAACGCAGGAGCGGGATCCGCAGGTGGATTTCGTAGAGCACAATCGCAATCCCCACCACAAAGACCAGCCCGGTAAAGAAGCCCAGCGTGTTAGATGCGATATGCGGTGTGATATAAGCCCCGAAGAACAGCGTTAAGGGGTGATGCACCAGATAGATAAACAGTGACGCGTTGACAAAGTAGGTTACGCGGCTGGACTTGAAGTTCAGCAAACGGTGTCCCAGCGCGAAAACCACGTTTACCATCCACAGGCCCAGCAGCATAGTGATGACGCTCTCCGTCTCATACATCCAGGCGTCGCCGCTACCGTAGCGCTGGTTCAGCAGATAGGCCACGAACGCCAGGGCGGACCCCAGCGCACACCACGGTGATGGGGTGGTAAACAGCGATTTAAGTTTTGGATGAATAAAGGCCAGCGCGCCGATTAAAAAGAACGGTATGTAGAACAGCGATTGCATCACCACAAAATTAAATAACCCGTCACTCAGAATCGGCGGATAGACGATAAACAGGGTACGTCTTACCGCGGCATAGGCGATCCCCAACAGCAAAAAGAGCACGGACAGTTTGCCCATGGTCAGGTTGGCGAAAAAGGTGTCGGCTTTATGACTCAAATGATGGCGCAGGCGGCTGAAAATCACCAGACTGACCGTTGTGAGTACCACCAGGACCAGCAGGAACCACAGGTGAGAGACCAGCTCCCAGACCAGCGTATTGTACTTTTCATACAGTGACAGATTCGGCCAGTTCTCCGCCTTGCCTTTGACGTATTGCAACATGATGAACTGCGGCAGCGTCAGCAGCGGGATGGCGGTCAGCATGGGTATCCCCACGCGCTCCACGCGCACTTTCCACCAGCGCTTGAGCGGATATCGCAGAAACAGCATGTAAGAGAAATAGCCGGAAATGACAAAAAACACCTGCATACGGAAGGCGTGAATAAAGTCATTAAACAGCGTCAGCCACCAGGAGGGCATCGGGCTATTAACATGCCAGGTGTGGCTGGAGTAAATCAGTGAAATGTGAAAAGGGATCCCCAATAGCATCAGCCATGCCCGGATCGAGTCGAGGAAATATTCACGTTCTGTAGGTGTTGTGCTCATATAACGTTGTGCATTCTCAGACTTTTCGTCTTATCCCTAAGACTCATAATGGTTACATTCGAAGCCAACCCTACACCAAGACCGACACCCTGTCTCCAGGATAAGCACGCAAAGTGAATAGAGGGTTCTTTCATTGCTTAATCCATGAGCCAGCAGCTGAACAAAGCAGTGATAATGTTGTCGGATTGCCTGAGTTTCCATTAAAATGGATCGGATCGATATAAGCACACAAAGGGGGAAGTGCTTACTTATTATGAAACATAAACCACAGATGATGAAAATGCGTTGGTTAGGTGCTGCAGTGGTGTTATCACTGTATACCTCATCGGCACTGGCCTTTAACATCGACGATGTCGCAAAACAGGCAAAATCGATGGCAGGCAAGAGCTACGAAGCGCCGAAAAGTAACTTGCCCTCCGTTTTCCGCGACATGAAGTATGCGGACTATCAGCAGATCCAGTTCAATCACGACAAAGCGTACTGGAGCAATATTAAAACCCCGTTCAAGCTTGAATTTTATCATCAGGGTATGTACTTCGACACGCCTGTTGCCATCAATGAAGTGACGGCGACAGCGGTACGTAAGATCAAATACAGCCCGGATTACTTCAATTTTGGCAATGTGCAACACGACAAAGATACGGTGAAAGACCTGGGCTTCGCAGGCTTCAAGGTGCTTTACCCGATCAACAGCAAAGATAAAAACGACGAAATCGTCAGCATGCTTGGCGCCAGCTATTTCCGCGTGATTGGCGCGGGGCAGGTGTACGGGCTTTCTGCGCGTGGCCTGGCCATTGATACCGCGCTGCCATCAGGTGAAGAATTCCCGCGTTTCCGTGAGTTCTGGATTGAACGTCCAAAACCAACGGACAAACGTCTGACCATTTATGCGCTGCTGGATTCCCCACGTGCAACCGGTGCTTATCGCTTTGTGATTATGCCGGGCCGTGACACGGTAGTTGACGTTCAGTCTAAAGTTTACCTGCGCGATAAAGTGGGCAAACTGGGCGTTGCGCCGCTGACCAGTATGTTCCTGTTTGGACCGAATCAGCCGTCGCCGGCAACCAACTTCCGCCCGGAACTGCACGACTCCAACGGTCTGTCTATTCATGCCGGTAACGGTGAGTGGATTTGGCGTCCGCTGAACAACCCGAAACATCTGGCCGTGAGCAGCTACGCGATGGAAAACCCGCAAGGTTTTGGCCTGCTGCAGCGTGGTCGTCAGTTCTCCCGCTTTGAAGATTTGGACGATCGCTACGATCAGCGTCCAAGCGCCTGGGTCACGCCAAACGGTGACTGGGGTAAAGGTAAGGTTGAGCTGGTTGAGATTCCAACCAACGACGAAACCAACGATAACATCGTGGCTTACTGGACGCCGGATCAACTGCCGGAAGCCGGTAAAGAGATGAACTTCAAGTACACCATCACCTTCAGCCGCGACGAAGATAAGCTGCATGCGCCGGATAACGCGTATGTGATGCAGACTCGCCGTTCAACGGGTGATGTGAAGCAGTCTAATCTTATCCGCCAACCTGACGGTACCGTGGCTTTCGTCGTGGACTTCACAGGCCAGGATATGAAGAAACTGTCGCCGGATACCGCCGTTGCCGCTCAGGCCAGCATCGGTGATAACGGTGAAATCGTTGAGAACACCGTGCGTTACAACCCGGTAACGAAAGGCTGGCGTCTGACCCTGCGCGTGAAAGTGAAAGATCCGAAACAGACCACTGAAATGCGTGCTGCGCTGGTCAGTAACGATCAGCCGCTGAGTGAAACCTGGAGCTATCAGCTACCTGCCAATGAATAATACATCTGAATATATTGATGCCATGCCGCTGACGGATATTGAGAAAGCGGCACTGCCTGAGAGCAACATTCGCGCGGTTCACGCCGCGCTGGATGGTGAACATCGTCAGTTTTCCCGTGATGATGATACGCCGCTGGGGTCAGTAAAGGCGCGTCTGGAGCAGGCATGGCCAGACTCGCTGGCAGAAGGGCAGTTGATTAAAGACGACGAAGGACGCGATCAGCTTCAGGCAATGCCGAAGGCGACCCGTTCCTCGATGTTCCCTGATCCCTGGCGCACCAACCCGGTTGGCCGCTTCTGGGATCGCCTGCGCGGGCGTGATGTCACGCCGCGCTATCTGTCACGCCTGACGAAAGAAGAGCAGGCGTCCGAACAGAAATGGCGTACAGTGGGGACTATCCGTCGCTATATCCTGCTGCTGCTGACGCTGGCACAGACGGTCGTCGCGACCTGGTATATGAAAACCATCCTGCCTTACCAGGGCTGGGCGTTTATCAACCCGACGGACATGATGGGCCAGGATCTCTGGGTCTCCTTCATGCAGCTGCTGCCGTACATCCTGCAGAGCGGCATCCTCCTGCTGTTCGCCGTCCTCTTCTGCTGGGTCTCGGCCGGTTTCTGGACCGCGCTGATGGGCTTCCTGCAGCTGCTGATGGGGCGTGACAAATACAGCATTTCGGCGTCAACGGTCGGGGATGAACCCCTCAATCCTGAGCACCGTACTGCGCTGATTATGCCTATCTGTAACGAAGACGTTGACCGCGTGTTTGCGGGCCTGCGTGCTACCTGGGAGTCCGTAAAGGCGACCGGCAACGCGGAGCATTTCGACGTTTACATCCTGAGCGACAGCTACAACCCGGATATCTGCGTGGCAGAACAAAAAGCGTGGATGGAACTGATTGCGGAAGTGCAGGGCGAAGGTCAAATCTTCTACCGTCGTCGCCGTCGTCGTGTGAAGCGTAAAAGCGGCAACATCGATGACTTCTGCCGCCGCTGGGGTAACCAGTACAGCTACATGGTGGTGCTGGATGCGGACTCTGTCATGAGCGGCGACTGCCTGAGCGGGCTGGTGCGTCTGATGGAAGCCAACCCGAACGCGGGTATCATTCAGTCTTCGCCAAAAGCCTCCGGTATGGACACGCTGTATGCGCGCTGTCAGCAGTTTGCGACGCGTGTTTACGGGCCGTTGTTCACGGCGGGTCTGCACTTCTGGCAGCTGGGTGAATCCCACTACTGGGGTCACAACGCCATTATCCGCGTGAAGCCGTTCATCGAACACTGTGCGCTGGCGCCGTTGCCGGGTGAGGGGTCGTTTGCCGGCTCTATTCTGTCGCACGACTTCGTGGAAGCGGCGCTGATGCGTCGTGCTGGCTGGGGCGTCTGGATTGCCTACGACCTGCCGGGATCCTACGAAGAGCTGCCGCCGAACCTGCTGGACGAGCTCAAGCGTGACCGCCGCTGGTGTCATGGTAACCTGATGAACTTCCGTCTGTTCCTGGTTAAAGGGATGCACCCGGTTCACCGTGCGGTGTTCCTGACGGGCGTGATGTCTTATCTCTCGGCACCGCTGTGGTTCATGTTCCTTGCGCTGTCGACTGCGCTGCAGGTCGTTCATGCCCTGACGGAGCCGCAATACTTCCTGCAACCGCGCCAGCTGTTCCCGGTGTGGCCGCAGTGGCGTCCGGAGCTGGCGATTGCGCTGTTTGCCTCCACCATGGTGCTGCTGTTCCTGCCTAAGCTGCTCAGTATCATTCTGATCTGGTGCAAAGGCTCGAAAGAGTACGGCGGTTTCTTCCGCGTGACCCTTTCATTGCTGCTGGAAGTGCTGTTCTCCGTGCTGCTGGCACCGGTGCGTATGCTGTTCCACACCGTGTTTGTGGTCAGCGCGTTCCTGGGCTGGGAAGTGGTCTGGAATTCACCGCAGCGTGATGACGACTCCACGCCGTGGAGTGAAGCCTTTATGCGTCACGGCTCTCAGCTGCTGCTGGGGCTGGTATGGGCGGCCGGGATGGCGTGGCTGGATCTGCGCTTCCTGTTCTGGCTGGCGCCGATCGTCTTCTCGCTGATCCTGTCGCCGTTTGTGTCCGTCATCTCCAGCCGTGCAACGGTGGGGCTGCGTACTAAACGCTGGAAACTGTTCCTGATCCCGGAAGAGTATTCCCCGCCGCAGGTGCTGGTGGATACCGACACCTATCTGGAGCAGAACCGCAACCGCTCGCTGGATGACGGCTTCATGCACGCTGTGTTTAACCCGTCATTCAACGCCCTGGCCACGGCAATGGCGACCGCGCGTCACCGCGCCAGCCAGGTGCTGGAGATTGCCCGCGATCGTCACGTTGAGCAAGCGCTGAACGAGACCCCGGAAAAACTCAACCGCGACCGTCGTCTGGTGCTGTTGAGCGACCCGGTCACGATGGCGCGTCTTCACTATCGGGTGTGGTCTGCTCCGGAGAGATACTCTTCGTGGGTAAACTACTATAAAGAACTGAAACTGAATCCGCTGGCGTTGAAGGCGAAGTAAGTTGTTAACCAGGGCGGGTAAGCGAAGCGTCGCCCGCCAGATAAAATACCGGCTTAATCGCCGGTATTTTTTTAGAGGTTACCCATGAGAATCATTATCGTCGTCATGATGGCATGCCTGCTTAGTGGCTGCGGCAGTATCATCAGCCGCACCATCCCAGGGCAAGGTCACGGCAATCAGTATTACCCGGGCGTGAAATGGGATCTTCGTGATTCCGCATGGCGCTACCTCACTGTGCTCGATCTGCCGTTTTCGCTGATTTTCGACACGCTGTTGCTGCCGATCGATGCCAGCCACGGCCCTTATGAGTAGCGTAAATTAACGCTCGTCCCATTCGTCAGCCGCGGTTTGTCCTTCTTCCGTATCCAGCGGCGGTTCGAGCTGAAATTCGCCCTCATCCCATTCATGCAGGGTGTTTTCTTCCAGCCATTCCTGCCGTAACTCGATTTCATCGTAGTCGCCATCAAAGACGGCCTGCGCACCTTCACCGCTCAGGACCGGCAAACATTCCCCTTCTTCACCTTCATCGGCAAAAAATTCGGCCTGCCACATAATATCCCCATCCTGCAGAACGTATTTTTGGATATTAAGTTGTTGCACGTCAGCATCTTCTTCCTCAACGCCGGGATTGTCGGCGAGGAACTCTTCGCGAGCGGCATCAATAGCTTCTTCCAGCGTGGCGTACATAGTCATTGGTGTCTCCCTGTTTTCCTGAAGGTTTAAGGGAAAGAATAGCTGAATATCAGATTCTGCAAGTATGAATGCAAAAATAAGCTGTCAGGCGTTCGTCTTATTCCGTTGCGGGCCGTAACGCACGGGATAAACTGAACCATGAGTAGATCGCATTAAACAGCACCACGCCTGCCGTGACGATAAAGACGGCGCGAAAACCGAAGCTGGCGGAGATCCCTGCCCCGAGAAGCGGTCCGGTGACGTTGCCGATGTCGCGGAAGGACTGGTTATAGCTGAATATCCGCCCGGCAATCTGGTTTGTGGAGTTGTAGACCAGCAGAGTCTGGACGGCGGGCAGCAACGCCCCGTCGGCGGCACCCAGCAAAAAGCGCAGTACGCCCAGCTGCCAGGGGGATTGCACCAACGACATGGGGATAAGCAGCAACACGGAAATCACCAGCGCACAGATCAGGATTTTCTCCGGACCAACGCGGTCCCCGAGTTTCCCTAACCGCGGGGCGCTAAGCAGCGCCGCCACGCCGGGCACTGAGGCAATCAGTCCACTGATAAAGGCGATGTTACTGACGTTACCCGCGAGATCGCGGACATACAGCGTCAGAATAGGGGCAATTGAACCGGTTGCCACCTGAATAATCAGAGTCGTCACGAACAGGCTCAGCACCAGTCTGGGGTTTTTAAGCGAGGCCAGCACGTCTCTGGCGTGAAGCATCTCTTTTTTGGCGACGGGTGTGAAATTTTCACGGATACAGAGCAGGGTGACAACAAAGCACAGGAACAGCACGCTGGCGGTGATAAAGAACACCGGTCGCAGGCCGTAGCTATCGGCCAGTAACCCACCGGCCAGAGGCCCCAGCAGGGCACCACTCACGCCGCCAGTGGAGAGCGTTCCCAGCGCCCAGCCGCTCTTATGGCGAGGAATTTGCGTGGCGATGAGAGCATTCGCGTTAGGAATAAATCCGCCCAGCAAACCCAGCAATGCGCGCAGGATCAGGAACTGCCAGACGTTTTGCGCCACGCCCATCAGCGCCATGATCATCGCCATACCCAGCGCTGAACGGAGCAGCATAATTTTACGGCCCTTGCGGTCGGCAAGGCCGCCCCAAAAGGGCGAGGCAATCGCGGAAAAGAGGAACGTGATGCTGAACACCAGGCCAGACCACATATTCAGCGCACTGTGACCCGTCACGCCCAACTGTTCGACGTAGAGCGGGAGGAAAGGCATGACCAGGCTAAACGCCGCGCCAGTGAGAAAACAGCCAAGCCACGCAACCGCGAGGTTACGCTTCCAGTTTATGGGGGCATCTGAGGGTGACATAACAATCCGCATAGTGAGGTGCAGAGCACCTGAGGCATAAAGTAATAAGCCTGCTAATTATGCGCCTGAGTTATGATTGCCGCAATGAAGGTGAGCTTTTAAAGCTAAAACAGCAGGCGGCCCTGAGAGCCGCATGATGAATCAATAGCGGGACGGTGTCCCTTTTGGCCGCGTTTTAAAGCGGCGGTGCAGCCACATATACTGCTCTGGCGCGAGCAGGATGCACTTCTCGACAATGCCGTTCATCCAGCGGGCGGTTGTCTCGGCGTCATCCAGCGGCGGCGCAAGTTCCGGCTCCAGCATAATCAGCTCGTAGCCTGAACCATCCGGCTTACGGCGGGGAACAAAGGGCACGATGGCGGCTTTGGACATGCGCGCCAGCATCCATGTGCCGGTCGTTGTGGCGGCCTCGTCAACGGCGAAGAAGGGAACAAATACGCTGGATTGCGGACCATAGTCGTGGTCGGGGGCATACCAGACCACTTCACCGGATTTCAGCGCGCGGATCATGCCCTTCAGATCCTTACGGTCGATCATGCTTTTATTGGAGCGCATGCGCCCGTTGGTCTGGATTAAATCAATGACCGGGTTATCGTTAGGGCGATAAACGCCACTGCCGGGTGCCTGCATGCCAAACATCCGCGCGCCGATCTCCAGCGTCAAAAAATGGACACCGATCAGCAGAACGCCCGTCTGGCTGGACTGAAGCGTATGCACAGGCTCCATGCCGGTTCCCGTCACTTCGCTCCAGCGAGCCATGCGTTTATCCGGCCAGAACCACGCCATACCGGTTTCCATCAGCCCCATCCCGACGGATTCGAAATTCTTCGTGACCAGCTGGTGACGCTCTGCTTCACTCATCTGCGGGAAGCACAGCTCAAGGTTGCGGTACGCAATCCTGGCGCGGCGCTTCATCACCTTTTGTGCGAGACGGCCCAGAGCGTTACCCAACCGGAAAATAACAGGGTAGGGAAGCTGTACCAGTAGCCATAAAAAGCCGATGCCAAGCCAGGTCAACCAATAGCGGGGATGCAAAAGGGCGGCAGTAAATTTTGGTAACTGGGTCATGTCTTTCCTGTGTTTAAACGTCCTGTTCCGCTAGTGTCTCACTTTTTGAGACGTAGCCAAAATATCTGCTTTCGAAACGTGCACGAATACAGCAATTGTTAACCCTGATTACTCAGGGAGTGTGAAATGTAGCGTAAATTGTGTGGATGTAAATTGGTTTTGTTTGCTATATGATGCCGACCGATTTTTTCATTCTCTCTGACGAACCCAGGACTGTACACCATGCCAGTGTTACACAACCGCGTATCAAATGAGATGTTAAAAGCGCGTATGTTGGCTGAAACCGAACCGCGCACGACCATCTCCTTCTACAAATACTTTACGATCAACGATCCGCAGGCGACCCGCGATGCGCTTTATCAGGCATTCACGGCGCTGAACGTCTTCGGACGCGTCTATCTTGCCCGCGAAGGTATCAACGCGCAGATTAGCGTACCGGAAAGCAAAGTGAGCGCTTTCCGCGAGTGTCTTTATCAGTTTGATCCGGCCCTTGACGGCTTACGTCTGAATATTGCGCTGGACGATGACGGGAAATCCTTCTGGGTGCTGCGCATGAAAGTGCGCGAACGCATCGTGGCGGATGGCATTGACGATCCTGAGTTTAACCCGGCCGATGTTGGTGAATATCTGAAGGCTGCAGAAGTGAATGCGATGCTGGACGATCCGGATGCCGTATTCATCGATATGCGTAACCACTATGAGTATGAGGTGGGGCATTTCGAGAACGCCATGGAAATCCCGGCCGATACCTTCCGCGAGCAACTGCCCAAAGCGGTTGAGATGATGCAGGAACATAAAGATAAAAAAATCGTGATGTACTGCACCGGCGGTATCCGCTGCGAGAAAGCCAGCGCGTGGATGAAGCACAACGGCTTCAATAAGGTCTGGCACATTGAAGGCGGCATTATCGAGTACGCCCGTCGCGCCCGTGAGCAGGGTTTACCGGTACGTTTTATCGGCAAAAACTTTGTCTTTGACGAACGTATGGGGGAACGTATTTCTGAGGACGTGATTGCCCATTGCCATCAGTGCGGCGCACCGTGCGATACCCATACCAACTGCAAAAACGACGGATGTCATCTGCTGTTCATCCAGTGCCCGGCCTGCGCCGAGAAGTTTAACGGCTGTTGTAGCGAACTGTGCAGTGAAGAGAGCATGCTGCCGGAAGAAGAGCAGCGCCGTCGTCGCGCAGGTCGTGAAAACGGCAATAAGATTTTCAATAAGTCCCGTGGCCGTCTGAATACCAAACTGGGGATCCCAGACCCGGAATAATGATAACGCCCGGCAGCGTAAAAACCTGCCGGGCGTATTTATCACGACTTCTGCTGAACCCCTTCAACGGAAATAATCAGCTCCACGTCCTGAGAGGCCGGGCCCAAATCCGTTGTGATATTAAAATCTTTCAGGTGAATTTTCCCCGCCGCTTCAAAGCCCGCACGTTTACCGCCCCACGGATCGTCTCCCTGACCCAGTAATTTTGCTTCAAGGGTGACAGGTTTCGTGACGCCATTAAGCGTCAGGTTGCCGGTAATATCCAGCTTATCACCCGCTTTCTTTACTTCCGTCGACGTAAAGGTTGCCCGCGGGAATTTCGAGACATTCAGGAATTCAGCACTACGCAAATGTTTATCGCGCTCTGCATGATTCGTGTCGACGCTGTTGGTATTAATCGTCACATTGACTTTATCGGCGGCAGGGTTTTTATCGTCAAACGTGAACGTGCCGTCAAAATCTTTAAAGGTACCATACAGCCAGCTATATCCCAGATGCTGAATACGGAAATTGACGAAAGCATGCTGGCCCTCTTTATCAATTTTATAATCAGCCGCCACGGCGGAACCGGCGGTCAATAACAGAGAACCCAGTGCGATACCCAGCAGGTGTTTTTTCATTTTATACTCCAGAGTCAATAGACGAGCGTCCAAGCATGCGCTTGAGCGTATCGTCTTTATCAATAAAGTGGTGTTTGAGGGCGGCAAGCCCGTGCAGTACAGACAGGATCACCACGCTCCAGGCAAGCCAGAGATGAACGACCCCAGCCGTGTCTGCCTGAGATCCGGCATCGCTGATCGTTGCCGGAACGTCAAAAAGACCAAAGACGCTAATCGGCTTACCGTCCGCTGTCGAGATCAGGTAGCCGCTAATCAGGATGGCGAAGAGCAGCGCGTAGAGCGCAATATGTGCCGCGACGGCACTTACGCGGGTCATTTTACCGTGGCTTTTCGGCGGCGCGGGCGGCGGGGAAATATGTCGCCAGACCACGCGAAAGACCAGCCCCAGCATCAGCAGAACGCCAATGCTTTTATGTAACTCCGGCGCCTGGTGATACCAGCCATCGTAATAGCTGAGCGTGACCATCCAGAGGCCAAGACCAAACATACCGTAGACGGCAAGAGCAAATATCCAGTGCAAAGCTATGGATATTATTCCGTAGTGTCGGGAGGAGTTACGCAATTGCATCAGAATGTCCATTTTCAAATTAGCCGAAGAGTAAAAATGAACGGGGCGGCATAATATTGCAACTGAAAAAATGGTATATTGATTTTTATTTTTCTTATTTCAGCAATTTTGAAAAGAAACGCTAAAGTTAATTCAATTGCTTCGTGCAAGTAGAAATAATGAATTTCAAAAAAGATAAATTAATGTCAATTACTGTCAGTGCGGGCTTTCAATAAAATACAATGTACACGAAATCGATAATAGCCAGCAGCGCCCACAATAAGAGGTAGAGCATAAAATGCTCGCGAATATTATTGATGAGGAAGTTAACAATCCTGCGCATATCGCTCCGCAATACAGTGTGAATGAAACGGGCTCCGGGAAGTCCGAAGCCCGCGAGGGATTATCCGTTAAAACGCGAGAGTGAGAAGGGCGTCAGATCAAACTGCGGCGTGATACCCTGGGCAAACTGCGCGGCAATTTCCCCCAACACGGAGGCAAACTTAAATCCGTGACCGCTCAGCCCGGTGATAAGCAGGGTGTTGTCATGGCCTGGCAACGTATCAATGATAAAGTCTTCATCCGGCGTGTTGTCATAGGTACAGGCTGCGCCATACAGCAAGCCGCCGACACCGGGAAGGATGTTACGCAGGAACGAGAAGGCTTCTGAACCATCCTGCGGGAAGGCGCCGAAGGGTTTGCGCTCTTCAGGGGAGGCGATCGCCTGGCCTCCGTTGTGTTTACCGATTTTCAGCGCGTCTTTCTCGGAAGGGAAACCGTAGAACTGGTCGCCATTCGGCAGTTCACCGGTAAAGGCCGGGAATTTATTCTGTGCGCTGAAACGACCATCTGACTGGAACCAGGAGAAGACCTTACGCACCGGCTGAATGGGCAGGTCTGGCATCAGACGGGTGACCCAGGTTCCCGCGCTGACCAGCAGGCGGGACGCGGAATATTCGCCGTCGAGGGTCTTCACGGTGACGCCGTCAGCGTCATGGGTGATGGCGTCCACCGGGCAGTTAAACAGCTGCGCACAGCCCGCTTTCGCGGCAAGATCGATCCAGGTTTTGATCGCGGTTTCGCAATGCAATACTCCGGAATTGGCTTCAAAGAGACCAATGTAATCGTCCGGGACGGTAATTTCAGGCCAGCGCGCGGTAACGGCCGCTGCGTCCAGCTTCTCAACGGTAAGATTAAAGGCTTTCGCGCTGCGTTCGACATTAGCGAGAAATTCCGAACGGGCCGGACCAAGATTAATAACCCCGGTACGCTCGAAAATGCGATCTTCGGTCTGTTTCGCCAGTTCATCCCACAGCGTCTGGGCGCGAAGCACCAGAGGAACATAGCGTTCGCCTTCACCGTAGGCATGGCGCATGAGGCGGGTGTCTCCATGATGGCTACCCTCCGCATGGGGCGGAAGATGGGCATCAATCATCAGAACATTCAGACCCGCCTGCGTCGCGTAATAACCGGCGGCCGAACCTACGGAGCCGCTACCAATAATGATTAGGTCGTATCTCATATCTTTCTCGTAAACTGATGTTTTGTTAGCAGAGTAATTAACAACGCGGGGTTAGACAAGGGAGAAATAAATAAGGCACCGCGAGGGTGCCTGTTGAGTGAAAAGTGGGCATACGGTTAGTGCCGTTTATACTCATTTTCCTGATAGTCGCCAGATTCTATTTTGGCAATACCTGCCTCCAGAATAGAAATAAACTGACGAGCGACGTCTGTTGTTAGCCACAGCGTCTGTCCAACTTCCGCTTCTTCACGGTTGAGTTGATTCGGGGTCTGGTAGTGCAAACGCAGCATCAGCGCATCGTAGCTATCTACGGTACTGATATCCCAGCCAACAAGTGGGTGGGTCTGGATGACTTCACTATTCTTTTCCATTATAACCCCCTTAATGCGTGTTAGAAGACAACGGCTCTGAGGTTCAATGCATGTTTTTCTGAAAGCATCTTCAGTATACCAAGTAATAAGGGTTCCAACGGGAAAAATAAACAGGTGGCAACACATTTTTCTGCTTTTTAGGATTGTTCGAACAATAAAACACCATGTCGTTCACGATTTTTAAAGAAGATACCGAATTAATTTGAACTTCCAGAATGTTCAGACGAAAAAAAAGCCGGGGCGACCCGGCAAAAAACACAATGAGGGAGCAGTGTTAATCTGTGATGAACCAGTCGTCGGCGCTTTCCCACGTTTCCTGCAGGATTTCGCTGATGCGATCTTTATCTTCTTTCGCGCCGCCAATGACGGAGAGGTTGTTCGCTGAGGCGTAACGCACCGTTACGGCACCCGCGTTGTCGGGAAAGGTATTATTAATACGACGGGACAATTCGCCTGCCAGTGCATCAAGCGCGCCGGCAGGCAGAACGGTCGTTTTGGCTATGGTGACTTCAATACGCATAAAGGCCCCCTGTGTAATATACTGTTTATTTATACAGGTATATTCTCGGTTTGACAACAAGGGGCATTGATTTTTTAACGTTTTACCGTCCAGTTTACGGTTTCACCCGCCAGGAATGGGATCAGCGTGTCATCCGTCAGCGCGATGGACTCTTCAACGTGGCGCGTTTTACGCTCCAGTTCGATGAAGGTCTCGTTCACCGGCAGGCTATAGAAACGCGGGCCGTTGAGAGAGCAGAACGCTTCGAAATGCTCCAGCGCGTTCATCTCTTCAAACACGGTCGCGTAGCTGGCAAGCGCTGTTGGGGCATTGAAACAGCCTGCGCAACCGCAGCTTGCCTCTTTACGATGGCGGGCGTGGGGGGCGGAATCGGTGCCCAGGAACGCACGAGAGAACCCGCTGGCTACCAGCTCGCGCAGCGCCTGCTGGTGGATATTGCGCTTAAGAATAGGCAGGCAGTACAGGTGAGGGCGCACCCCGCCGACCAGCATGTGGTTGCGGTTAAACATCAGGTGCTGTGGCGTAATGGTCGCGGCGATAAGTTCGTTGCCGTCACGCACGTACTCTGCTGCGTCTTTGGTGGTGATATGCTCGAAGACCACTTTCAGCGCCGGCAGGCGCTGGCGCAGAGGCTCCATGACGGTCTCAATAAAACGGGCTTCACGGTCGAAGATGTCAATCTCGGCATGCGTCACTTCCCCATGAACCAGCAGCGGCATGCCCAGTTTCTGCATGCGTTCCAGAACCGGCATGATGGCATCAATACTGGTGACCCCGTGGCTGGAGTTGGTGGTGGCATTCGCCGGGTAGAGTTTCGCCGCCGTAAATACGCCTTCGTTGAACCCGCGCTCCACTTCGTTCGGATCCAGGGAATCGGTCAGATAGCAGGTCATAAGCGGGGTAAAATCATGTCCCGCAGGAACGGCATCAAGGATGCGCTGGCGGTAGGCCATCGCCGCATCAACGGTGGTGACTGGTGGCACCAGGTTAGGCATGACAATCGCGCGGCCATAAATTTCGCTGGTATAAGGCACGACAGTTTTCAGCATATCGCCATCACGCAGATGGATATGCCAGTCGTCAGGGCGGCGGATTTTAAGAACCTGGGGTTGTGCAGTCATGGAAGCTCCGGCTTGTCAGGGATCAGTCATAAGGATGGCTGTTTTTGCCGGACACAAATCATAAGCGGAAACGTTTTCCTTTGCACACTTTTCCGTAAAAAAAAGGGCGCCGCGGCGCCCCTTCAGGTTAATCGGTGAAAGGAATAATAATCTCTCCTGGTTTCACCTCTATGCCTTTAGCATATTTTTTCGCCAGGGCTTCCCCTTTGCTTTTGTCTTCACTTAAGACGTACGCGGGCTGCTGGTTAAAGTAATTACGCAGTGACTGATTCAGATAAGGCATCAGGGTTTGCAGAACCGGCGCCATCTTGTCCGGGGAAACCTTCGCATCGACGACTTCCATCTCCTGCAGGAAAATCGCCCCTTTCTCCTTGTTGAAAACGGGCAGTGCCTTCAGCTTGAGCTTGATGTTGGCTTTCTGATTGCCAAAAAGGGATGACATATCGAGGTCCGCATCCCCTGACAGGGTGACTTTGTTTGGCTCTTCACGTCCGATCTGACTGGTCAGATTCGAGAGCACGATATGCGCGTCCGCAAGCCCCGGCACGCCAATGTCTTTAGAAAAATTATTATGTTTTTCCAGCGCCTGATTAATTTCCTGTTCACTGACGGTATATTGCGTGAGCTGGTTACAGCCAACCAGCAGACCGCTGACAATGAATGCAGCAGCAAAGACAATCTTCTTCATAGTGTTCCTCAACGAAAAATCGGCGCTTCTATCCTGTTACGCCAGTATGTCAGTGTGAAATGGCAGAAACCAGCAGAAAAAACTGAGAAATGGGGCGGGAAGGGCTCCCGCCCGAGGGAAAGGCTACGCGCCGGGTTCGAGCATGCCGCTCGCGCTGCGTTTCTGGCTGAACTGCCACCATAGGGCAAGGAGCGTCATAAAGCCCACCACGCCGAGCATCATCCAGGGAAGCTCAGGTTGCTGTAACGCTTTGCCGGCATCAAACAGCCAGCCGCCGCCGGTGTATCCCAACGCGCCGCCAAGGGCCAATCCCAGGCGGCTGAACCCCATATAGCTGCCGCGTGCACGCGCATCCGCGAGCGAGGCGCTCAGCGTTTCACGGGCAGGTTCGGCGATGATGGAGCCGATATAGAACGTGCAAATCAGCGTAAACAACTGCTGAAGCGAGTTCACCAGGCCAATGGGCATCATGCTCAGCGTCATCAGGAACAGCCCGGCCATCAGGCGATGTTCCAGACGAAAACGCCGTTCGCTCCAGCGGGCAATGGGATAGAGCAGCGTCAGAGAAAGCGCGGCTTCAATGGCGTACATCCATTTAACGGCAGCAGGGGTGCCCGCAATGTCGTTCACCATGATCGGCAGCATCAGCATCACCTGCACGGCAAGCATGTAATACCCCGTCAGGGTCAACACATAGGTGACAAAGCGCTTGTCATGCAGGACGCGCCCCAGCCCTTCCCGGACCGGCGCTTTGACCGTCGACAGCTTCCACGCTGGCAGGAACAGGCCATTAAACAGCGCGCACAGAACAAAGAGCACCGCACCCGCCGCGCAGACCAGACGGAAGTCATACTGCAGAAGCCAGCTTCCCAGCAGTGCGCCGACAACCGCTCCGGCACTGTCCTGCATCATCAGAATTGAGAAAAAACGACCGCGGTGCTGCGGACGAATGAGCTTCACCACCAACGCGGTGCGCGGCGGATCGAACAGGGTCCCCCCGATACCGGAGAGGAAGCAGGAGAACCAGAGCAGCCAGGGCTCGTGGGCGATGGCCATCGTGGCAAAACCTGCCGCGCGGAGCAGCATGCCGGTCACGATCATTGGTTTAGCGCCAAAACGGTCAGCGATGGCACCGCCAAAGACGCCGAGACCTTGCTGCACAAACTGGCGTAACCCCAGCGCGATGCCCACCATCAGCGCTGCCCAGCCCATTTGATCGACGAAGCGAATTGAGATGAGGGGGAATACGACAAAAAAGCCGAGCACGACGAGCATGTTATCGACCAGCAGGAAATATTTACCCAGGCTCCTGGCCTGTGATACGCGGGACATTTTCCCTCCAGGGAAAATAAGATGGTGAGCACGCTAACATTCTGCGGTGTCGCTGCGTTTTTGCCCACCCCTGGGCGTGACAATATTTTTTTATCAAAAGCGCGCTTTGATAGAGAGTTCTCATCGAAAAAGAGGAAAAGGAGGCAAAATGGTATGTCACTGTTTTCACAGACGGCAGCGGCGCAGGTATAGTAAAGCTAATGGGTAAGCAGAAGTGACGGGAAGGAGTGGTATCGATGTTTGGCTATCGCAGTAATGTGCCAAAAGTGCGTCTGACAACGGACAGGCTGGTCGTTCGTCTGGTGCATGAGCGTGATGCCTGGCGTCTGGCGGATTATTACGCCGAGAATCGCCAGTTTTTAAAACCCTGGGAACCCGTTCGGGATGAGAGTCATTGTTACCCTTCCGGCTGGCAGGCGCGCCTCAGCATGATCACCGAATTTCACAAGCAGGGCAGCGCGTTTTATTTCGCCCTGCTGGATCCTGAAGAGAAAGAGATTATCGGGATCGCCAATTTTTCAAACGTGGTGCGGGGATCGTTCCACGCCTGTTACCTTGGCTACTCCATTGGCCAGAAATGGCAGGGGCAGGGGCTGATGTACGAGGCGCTGACGGTAGCTATCCGCTATATGCAACGCACGCAACATATCCATCGCATTATGGCGAACTACATGCCGCATAATCAGCGCAGCGGGAATTTGCTGGCGCGGTTAGGGTTCGAGAAAGAAGGCTATGCCAAAGACTATCTGCTGATAGACGGAGAGTGGCGCGACCACGTTCTGACGGCATTAACCACCCGGGACTGGACTGCAGGTCGTTAAGGAGAAAAGATGAAGTATCAGCTAAACGCTACAGAAGCGCGCGTGATTGGGTGCTTGCTCGAAAAACAGGTCACCACCCCGGAGCAGTATCCGCTCTCCGTCAACGCCGTGACCATGGCCTGCAACCAGAAGACGAACCGCGAGCCGGTCCTGAACCTCAGCGAGCATGAGGTTCAGGACGTGCTGGATGCGCTGGTAAAACGCCATTATCTGCGCACCGTCAGCGGTTTTGGTAACCGCGTGACCAAATACGAACAGCGCTTTTGTAACTCTGAATTTGGCGACCTGAAGCTGAGCAGTGCGGAAGTGGCGGTCATCACCACGCTGCTGCTGCGCGGGGCGCAAACGCCGGGTGAACTGCGCACGCGTGCCTCCCGTATGCATGAGTTCGCGGATATGCAGGAAGTTGAACAGGTCCTGGAAGGGCTGGCCTCACGTGAAGATGGCCCTTACGTGGTGCGTCTGGCACGCGAGCCGGGTAAACGTGAAAGCCGCTATATGCATCTCTTCAGTGGTGAAATTGATATTTCAGATAAATCGATTACCCCCGATATCACTGTGGGTGACGACGATTTGGTGGCCCGCGTGGCGGCGCTGGAAGACGAGGTCGCTGGACTGAAACAGCGTCTGGATGCACTTCTGGCTCATCTGGGAGATTAATAGTGAAAAAATTACGTATAGGCGTGGTTGGGTTGGGGGGGATCGCGCAAAAGGCCTGGCTTCCGGTATTAGGCGCGGCGACGGACTGGACTCTGCAAGGGGCGTGGTCACCCAGCCGGGAAAAGGCAGAACGTATCTGCGAAACCTGGCGCATGCCGTATGCAAACTCTCTTTTGGATCTGGCCCGCGAGTGCGATGCGGTCTTTGTTCACACCTCAACGGCAACCCATTATCAGGTCGTGAGTGAGCTCCTTAATGCAGGCGTCCACGTCTGCGTGGATAAACCGCTCGCTGAAAATGTACAGGATGCCGAACGGCTGATTGAGCTGGCGGCGCGTAAAAACCTGACGCTGATGGTCGGTTTCAACCGCCGTTTCGCCCCGCTTTACCAGCAATTAAAGGCGCAGTCCGGCAGCTTCGCCTCGCTGCGCATGGATAAACACCGCACCGACAGCATTGGGCCAAACGATTTGCGCTTTACGCTGCTGGATGACTATCTGCACGTGGTGGACACGGCGCTGTGGCTCGCCGGTAGCCAGGCGCAACTGCAAAGTGGGACGCTCCTGACGAACGAACAGGGTGAGATGGTCTATGCCGAACATCATTTCGCGATTGAGCATCTGCAGATAACGACCAGCATGCACCGTCGTGCGGGCAGCCAGCGCGAGAGCGTTCAGGCCGTCACCGACGGCGCACTGTACGACGTTACCGACATGCGCGAATGGCGGGAAGAGAAGGGCAGCGGCGTGGTGATGCAGCCGGTCCCGGGCTGGCAGAGTACCCTTGAGCAGCGCGGTTTCACCGGTTGTGCCCGCCACTTTATCACCTGCGTGCAAAATCAGACGGTTCCTGAAACCTCCGGCGAACAGGCCATTCTGGCGCAGCGCATTGTGGAACGGCTGTGGCGCGAAGCCATGAGTGAATAACTCGCGGTAACATCTGCGGATAGTAATTCGTTGAAATCCGGTTAGACTAAGCGCCGCTTGTTGGCTTTGCCGGGTGGCGCTTACGCTTACCCGGCCTACACATCCGTATGGTTCTGGAAATTCACGTTAATGAACTTATTAAAATCGCTGGCAGCCGTCAGCTCGATGACCATGTTCTCACGCGTACTCGGTTTTGCGCGTGATGCGATTGTGGCAAGGGTCTTTGGTGCAGGGATGGCAACGGACGCCTTTTTCGTCGCGTTTAAATTGCCGAACCTGCTGCGTCGTATTTTTGCTGAAGGGGCATTTTCCCAGGCGTTCGTTCCCATCCTGGCGGAATATAAAAGCAAACAGGGTGAAGACGCGACGCGCGTATTTGTGTCGTATGTCTCCGGACTGCTGACGCTGGCCCTCGCCGTGGTGACCGTGCTCGGGATGCTGGCCGCGCCCTGGGTGATAATGGTAACCGCACCCGGTTTTGCCGATACGGCCGATAAATTCGCCCTGACCACGCAGCTGCTGCGCATTACCTTCCCCTATATTTTATTGATCTCGCTGGCCTCGCTGGTGGGGGCGATCCTGAACACCTGGAACCGCTTCTCCGTTCCGGCGTTTGCGCCGACGTTTCTTAACGTCAGCATGATCGGTTTTGCCCTGTTCGCCGCGCCGCATTTCAACCCGCCGGTGCTGGCGCTGGCGTGGGCGGTCACCGTGGGTGGCGTGCTGCAGCTGGCGTATCAGCTGCCGCATCTGAAAAAAATTGGCATGCTGGTGCTGCCGCGCATCAATCTTAAAGATGCCGGGGCGATGCGCGTCATTAAGCAGATGGGGCCCGCCATTCTTGGCGTCTCCGTCAGCCAGATCTCGCTTATCATCAACACCATTTTTGCCTCTTTCCTGGTCTCCGGCTCGGTTTCCTGGATGTACTACGCGGACCGGCTGATGGAGTTTCCGTCCGGAGTGCTGGGCGTGGCGCTGGGGACCATTCTTCTGCCGTCGCTGTCGAAGAGTTTTGCCAGCGGTAATCATGATGAATACTGCCGCCTGATGGACTGGGGGTTACGTCTCTGTTTCCTGCTGGCCCTGCCAAGCGCAGTGGCGCTGGGTATTCTGGCCAAACCGCTCACGGTGTCGCTCTTCCAGTACGGGAAATTCACCGCGTTTGACGCCGCCATGACCCAGCGGGCACTGATTGCCTATTCGGTCGGATTGATGGGGCTTATCGTCGTCAAGGTACTGGCGCCGGGCTTCTATTCGCGTCAGGACATCAAAACGCCGGTGAAAATTGCCATCGTGACGCTGATTATGACGCAGCTGATGAACCTGGCGTTTATTGGTCCCCTGAAGCATGCAGGTCTGTCATTATCGATTGGTCTGGCAGCCTGTCTGAATGCCGGGCTGTTGTACTGGCAGCTGCGCAAGCAGGATATTTTCACGCCGCAGCCAGGCTGGGCGAGTTTCCTCGTGCGTCTGATCGTTGCGGTACTGGTGATGTCTGCTGCGTTAATGGGCATGATGTCCATCATGCCGGAGTGGTCCCTGGGCACCATGCCTTACCGTCTGATGCGGCTGATGGCCGTGGTTGGCGTTGGGGTGGTGGCTTACTTTGCCACGCTCGCCGTGTTGGGTTTCAAAGTGAAAGAGTTTGCCCGCCGTACGGCATAAACGCCAAAAGGGGAGTTCACCTTAGGGTGCTCCCCATTGCATGATTTGTCGCTTATGCTTCAAATCGAAATCTTTTTAACACCCGCAATACGCGCCGTCGCCGTCTGGCCATCCGCACCGTACAATCCGGTCTCTTTATGCGGTTTCAGCACCTCAAGCGCCTGCTGGTTACGCTCAATCTGACCTTCCAGCAGCCAGCCGTTATGCTGATTAAGATCGCGCAGATGCTGGGTTTTTTCTGTAATGGTCTGCCAGCGCTCAACAATATCGTCATTGGCGCTGCGCTTAGGATCTTGCTCAGCGCGGCGTTGTTGCTCCAGATAATCCAGCGTCGCCAGAAGCGAACTTTTATCTTCAGTAATACGCTGCAACGCGCTGCCGTTGATGTGACCGGAAGAGAGATGCTGTTGCTCAGCGTCCATTACCGTTTTCAGGTCGTTCAGGACAACCGTCATTTGATCCAGTATTTCTGACAGTCGACTCATACGGTTAGTTACTCTGTAAGAAACTCTGTGCTTCCTGAATCAGGGCATCAGCGATTTTGCTGGTGTCCATTTTCAGTTCACCGTTACGAATAGCCGTTTTCAGCGCTTCAACACGTTCCATATTGATGTCGTTGCTGCCTGGCTGCATCAGTTTTGCCTGCGCATCGCTCAGGGTTACGCTGGTGCTGTTGGAGGTTGACGGTTTTTCCAGACGCGTCTTCTGAGGGGACGCGTCATTCGTTTCGCGAGGTTGTACAGCGCTTACCGGCTTCAGGGCTGATGTACGATCAATGCTCATAGTGTTGTCCTCATCGAGGGTTCGCGGCGTTTGCGCCTGACATCATCATTAGTTGAATATTTATCGGCACGCGCAGCGAAATCTTTAAAAAGATTATAGGTTAATCAGAATATTCCCATCAGAATCGACGGTTCCGCTAACCACCTGGCCTGAGGACATTCTGACGCGGGCGTTTTGCGCTACCGCGGCATTGTTCAACGCTTTGCCTTCACTGTTGATACGAAAGCCATCTCCGTTGGCCACGACCATGACCTGTTGACCGGCTTTGACCCGCCATGCCTGACGCAGCATCGAGATCTGTATCGGCTGACCCGGGGCGACGTCGCGCAGGCTGACGGCGTCCTGTGCCTGGTTAATATCCAGCATGGTTCGTGGCGGCAGTTGATCGAGACGGCCACGTTTCAGCGTCACGCTGTTTGTTTGCAGTACGCTGCCGCGCGCAATGGGCACGGCGGCAACAACATAATTGCCCGTCGCCTGAACTGCAACCTGTAAATAGCGTTTTTCGTTGGCGCAACGTGCCAGTACGTTCACATTTCCCCACAGCTTTGTGAACCCCACCACGCTGAATGACGGCTTGTCACACGTCGGGTACAGATTCGGTGGCGTGCGCACGCTGACGGTGACGTCATCACTAAAGCCTGCCAGTTTTTCCGCAAAATAAGCCGTGAGCCGATCCTGCAGACCGTCAGCCTGCACCAGGGGGCTTAAGAGCAAGAGAGTCGCCACCAGACCACGTTTTAACGTTTGCATCGTCAGTTCCACCGTTTCCAGAGTTGAACAAATTCTACCTGCAGTGGTTTTGCATCAACGGAATAAATAGCGACGCATTTTGCGCTTATTCCGTCGATAGGGGAGACCGGGTGAGATTTAAGCTGTGAACTGAAATTTTGCCATCAGCGGAGGAGACATGCTCGATAAACTCGACGCCGCGTTACGTTTTCAGCAGGAAGCGCTCAATTTACGCGCCCAGCGGCAGGAGATTTTAGCCGCCAACATCGCTAACGCCGATACCCCGGGGTATCAGGCGCGCGATATTGATTTTTCCAGTGAACTCAAAAAAGTGATGGAGCGTGGACGTGCCGAAGGAACGGGTGTTGCACTCGCCATGACTTCCTCTCGCCATATTCCTGCTCAGGCGATGACCGCGCCAACGACCGATTTACTTTATCGCATCCCCGATCAGCCTTCACTCGACGGTAACACCGTGGATATGGACCGGGAGCGCACGCAGTTTGCCGATAACAGCCTGAAATACCAGACGGGCCTGACCGTACTCGGCGGACAAATCAAAGGTATGATGAACGTCCTGCAGGGGGGTAACTGATAGATGGCGTTGCTGAATATTTTTGATATCGCCGGCTCGGCGTTAACCGCTCAGTCCAAACGTCTGAACGTGGCCGCCAGTAACCTGGCGAATGCGGACAGCGTAACCGGACCTGACGGACAACCTTATCGTGCCAAACAGGTTGTCTTTCAGGTCGATGCTGCGCCAGGCGCGGCGACGGGCGGCGTGAAGGTTGCTGATGTGGTCGAGAGCCAGGCCCCGGACAGGCTGGTATATGAGCCAGGTAACCCGCTCGCGGATGCCAACGGATACGTGAAAATGCCCAACGTGGATGTGGTGGGTGAGATGGTGAACTCCATGTCGGCTTCCCGTAGCTACCAGGCCAACGTCGAAGTGCTTAATACCGTGAAGAGCATGATGCTCAAAACACTCACTCTCGGCCAGTAAAGGAGACATGCATGTCCATCGCCGTAAATGTGAATGATCCTACGAACTCGGGTGTCAGTAACACCAAAAGTTCGACAGGTTCTAACTCCCTGACGGGGAGTAACGCCGCCGATCTTCAGGGCAGCTTTCTGACGCTGCTGGTGGCTCAGCTGAAGAACCAGGATCCCACTAACCCAATGCAGAACAACGAACTGACCACGCAGCTTGCGCAGATCAGTACCGTGAGCGGCATTGAGAAACTCAACACCACCCTCGGTTCTGTCTCCGGACAGATTAACAGCGCCCAGTCTCTGCAGGCGGCAAGCCTGATTGGTCATGGGGTGATGATCCCGGGAACCACGATCCTGGCGGGCACCAGCACCACCGATGGCAATGCCACAACGACGACCACGCCGTTTGGCGTTGAGCTGCAGCAGCCGGCTGACAAGGTGACCGCGACGATCACCGACGCAACCGGTGCCGTGGTTCGCACCATCGACATTGGTGAACTGAAGGCGGGCGTTCACACCTTTACCTGGGATGGCACCCTCACCGACGGCACCAAAGCGCCAAACGGTTCCTACAAAGTGGCAATCAGCGCCAGCAAAGGGACAACCCAGCTGGTGGCGCAGCCGCTGCAGTTCGCGCTGGTCCAGGGCGTGATTAAGGGGAGCGACGGCAACAAACTGGATTTGGGTACCTCTGGTACCACCACACTCGACGAAGTTCGGCAGATTATCTAAGCCTTAACACTTATCAGGAGTAAGTCATGGCCTTTTCTCAAGCGGTCAGCGGCCTGAATGCTGCGGCCACCAACCTGGATGTCATTGGCAACAACATCGCCAACTCCGCGACCTATGGTTTTAAATCCGGTTCTGCTTCCTTTGCAGATATGTTTGCCGGTTCTAAAGTAGGCCTGGGCGTTAAAGTGGCGGGCATCACTCAGGACTTTACCGACGGTACCACCACCAACACCGGTCGTGGTCTGGACGTTGCTATCAGCCAGAACGGTTTCTTCCGTATGGTTGATTCCAACGGTTCAGTGTTCTACAGCCGTAACGGTCAGTTCAAGCTGGACGAAAACCGTACGCTGGTCAACATGCAGGGCATGCAGGTGACAGGCTACCCGGCAGCGGGTACCCCACCGACGATTCAGACGGGTGCGAACCCTCAGGCTATCACCATTCCGAATACGCTGATGTCGGCGAAAGCCACCACCACCGCCTCACAGCAGATCAACCTCAACTCCACCGATCCTGTGCAAACTGCCCCGTTCGATGCGACCAACCCGGATACCTATAACAAAAAAGGGACCGTGACCGTCTTCGACAGCCAGGGTAACGCCCATAACATGTATGTCTACTACGTGAAGACAGCCAACAACAAATGGGATCTTTACACGCAGGACGGCAGCGTAGCGGGTTCTACCGCGACGAAAGCAGCGCAGATGAACTTCGATGCCAACGGTAACCTGGCAGGCGTTTACAACTACAACGCTGCGGGTGTACTGAGCGCCACGCCAAACGCCACGCCGGCCATTAACATCACCACCGGCTCTGTCGGCGGGGCGACGGCGGCGACCTTCTCCCTGAGTTTCCAGAACTCCATGCACCAGAACACCGGCGCCAACAGCGTGGTGGCAACCAATCAGAACGGCTACAAGCCGGGTGACCTGGTGAGCTATCAGATCAACGACGATGGCACCGTGGTCGGTAACTACTCCAACGAACAGACTCAGGTTCTGGGTCAGATCGTGCTGGCTAACTTCGCCAACAACGAAGGTCTGAAATCTGAAGGCGATAACGTCTGGTCGGCTACCCAGTCCTCCGGCGTGGCGCTGCTGGGTACGGCAGGCACCGGTAACTTCGGCAAGCTGACCAACGGCGCGCTGGAAGCATCCAACGTGGATATGAGTAAAGAACTGGTGAACATGATTGTCGCGCAGCGTAACTATCAGTCGAACGCGCAGACCATCAAAACCCAGGATCAGATCCTCAACACGCTGGTTAACCTGCGTTAAGCGGCTAACAGGAAAGCGCAATGGATCACGCAATATATACCGCGATGGGCGCGGCAAGTCAGACGCTCAATCAGCAGGCTGTTACCGCCAGCAACCTGGCAAACGCCTCTACGCCGGGCTTTCGCGCGCAGCTCAATGCGCTGCGCGCGGTGCCGGTGGAAGGATTGTCTCTGCCGACCCGTACGCTGGTCACGGCCTCTACTCCTGGCGCCGATATGACGCCAGGGCAGATGGACTACACCTCGCGCCCGCTGGACGTTGCCCTGCAGCAGGACGGCTGGCTGGCGGTGCAAACGGCGGACGGCGGCGAAGGCTATACCCGTAACGGGAATATCCAGGTGAGCGCGACGGGGCAGTTGACGATTCAGGGGCATCCGGTGATGGGGGAAGCGGGTCCGCTGACCGTGCCGGAAGGTTCTGAGCTGACCATCGCCGCGGACGGCACCATTTCGGCGCTGAACCCGGGCGATCCGGCCAATACCGTTGCACCTGTCGGACGTCTGAAACTGGTTAAAGCGGAAGGCAAAGAGGTGCAGCGTGGCGACGACGGCATGTTCCGTCTGACCCAGGCGGCGCAGGCGACGCGTGGTGCCACGTTACAGGCCGACCCGAGCATCCGCGTGATGTCCGGCGTTCTGGAAGGCAGTAACGTCAAGCCGGTTGAGGCCATGACCGACATGATCGCCAGCGCCCGTCGTTTTGAAATGCAGATGAAAATCATCAGCAGCGTGGATGAAAACGCGGGCAAGGCTAACCAACTTCTGGCTATGAGTTAACAGGACTCCTTATGATCAGTTCTTTATGGATCGCGAAAACTGGCCTCGACGCCCAGCAAACCAATATGGACGTGATTGCCAACAACCTGGCAAACGTGAGCACCAATGGTTTCAAGCGTCAGCGCGCCGTTTTCGAAGATTTGCTTTATCAAACCATCCGCCAGCCGGGTGCGCAGTCTTCTGAACAGACGACGCTGCCATCGGGTCTGCAGATCGGTACCGGTGTTCGTCCAGTGGCCACCGAGCGTCTGCACAGCCAGGGCAACCTGTCTCAGACCAACAACAGTAAAGATGTGGCGATCAAAGGCCAGGGCTTCTTCCAGGTACAGCTGCCTGACGGGACCTCTGCCTATACACGCGACGGCTCGTTCCAGGTCGATCAGAACGGTCAGCTGGTCACGGCGGGCGGTTTCCAGGTTCAGCCTGCGATTACCATCCCGGCAAACGCCCTGAGCATCACCATCGGCCGTGACGGCGTGGTCAGCGTGACCCAGCAGGGACAGGCCGCGCCTGTTCAGGTGGGACAACTCAACCTGACCACCTTCATGAACGATACCGGCCTGGAAAGCATTGGTGAGAACCTCTACACCGAAACGCAATCCTCCGGTACGCCGAATGAGAGCACCCCGGGTCTGAACGGCGCGGGCCTGCTCTACCAGGGCTATGTAGAAACGTCCAACGTGAACGTGGCGGAAGAGCTGGTGAATATGATCCAGGTCCAGCGCGCGTATGAAATTAACAGTAAAGCAGTGTCGACGACCGACCAGATGCTGCAGAAACTGACGCAACTCTAAGGTGTAGCCCGGTGCGGTAAACGCCGCACTCCTCCCTGTTTTCGAAGATGAAGGCAATGCAAAAAAACGCGGCGTTTCGTTATCCGATTCTGACTGTTCTGGCCGTCTCCCTTAGCGGATGTGCCTGGATCCCGTCTAAACCATTGGTCCAGGGTGCGACGACTGCCCAACCCGTTCCTGGCCCCGCGCCAGTTGTCAACGGCTCTATTTTCCAGACCGCGCAGCCGATTAATTACGGTTATCAGCCGCTGTTTGAAGATCGCCGCCCGCGTAACGTCGGCGATACCCTGACCATTGTGCTGCAGGAAAACGTCAGCGCGAGCAAGAGCTCGTCGGCGAATGCCAGCCGCGATGGCAAAACGAATTTTGGCTTCGATACTGTCCCGCGCTACCTGCAGGGACTGTTCGGCAACGCGCGAGCAGATGTCGATGCCTCTGGCGGCAATACCTTTAACGGTAAAGGTGGCGCGAACGCCAGCAACACCTTCAGCGGCACGCTGACGGTCACGGTTGACCAGGTGCTGGTTAACGGCAACTTACACGTTGTGGGTGAAAAACAGATCGCCATTAACCAGGGCACTGAATTCATTCGCTTCTCAGGCGTGGTTAACCCTCGCACCATCAGCGGCAGCAACACCGTTCCGTCCACCCAGGTGGCCGATGCGCGCATTGAGTACGTCGGTAACGGCTATATCAATGAAGCGCAAAATATGGGTTGGCTGCAGCGCTTCTTCCTTAACTTATCGCCAATGTAAGCGAGGTGACCCATGTTTAAATCGATCTTCGCCGTGGCGCTGGCGCTGGTGGCTACGTTTGCCCAGGCTGACCGTATTCGCGATCTCACCAGTGTCCAGGGCGTGCGCGAAAACTCGCTGATTGGCTATGGCCTGGTGGTCGGTCTGGATGGTACCGGTGACCAGACAACCCAGACGCCATTCACCACTCAAAGCCTGAACAACATGCTTTCCCAGCTCGGCATTACCGTGCCGGCGGGAACCAACATGCAGTTGAAAAACGTGGCTGCGGTAATGGTCACCGCCTCCTACCCGGCGTTTGCGCGTCAGGGGCAGACCATTGACGTGGTCGTCTCCTCCATGGGTAACGCCAAAAGCCTGCGCGGCGGCACGCTGCTGATGACCCCGCTGAAGGGTGTTGACAGCCAGGTCTATGCGCTCGCGCAGGGCAATATTCTCGTCGGCGGTGCAGGGGCATCCGCAGGGGGAAGCAGCGTGCAGGTGAACCAGCTGAACGGTGGGCGTATCACCAACGGTGCGATCATTGAGCGTGAATTGCCTACCCAGTTTGGCTCGGGCAACACCATCAACCTGCAGCTTAATAATGAAGACTTCACGATGGCGCAGCAAATTGCCGATACCATCAACCGCAACCGCGGTTACGGCAATGCAACGGCTCTCGATGCGCGTACCGTGCAGATCCGTACCTCTACGGGCAACAGCAACCAGGTGCGCATGCTGGCCGATATCCAGAATATGGAAGTCAACGTTCCGGTACAGGATGCGAAGGTGATCATCAACTCCCGTACGGGCTCGGTGGTGATGAACCGGGAAGTGTCGCTGGACAGTTGCGCCGTTGCCCAGGGTAACCTCTCTGTGACGGTCAACCGCTCGGCAAATGTCAGCCAGCCTGATACGCCATTTGGCGGTGGTCAGACGGTGGTAACACCGCAAACGCAGATTGATATGCGTCAGAGCGGTGGATCGCTGCAGAGCGTTCGCTCCAGCGCCAACCTGAACAGCGTGGTCCGCGCCCTGAACGCCCTGGGGGCAACGCCGATGGATCTGATGTCCATTCTGCAATCCATGCAAAGCGCGGGCTGTCTGCGCGCCAAACTGGAAATCATCTGATGCTGACCGATAGCAAACTGTTGACCAGTGCCGCCTGGGATGCCCAGTCGCTTAACGAACTGAAAACCAAAGCAGGGAAAGACCCGGCGGCGAATATCCGCCCGGTCGCCCGCCAGGTGGAAGGGATGTTTGTCCAGATGATGCTGAAAAGCATGCGTGAAACCCTGCCGAAAGACGGGATGTTCAGCAGTGATTCAACGCGTCTGTACACCAGCATGTATGACCAGCAGATTGCGCAGCAGATGACCGCCGGTAAAGGCCTCGGTCTGGCTGACATGATTGTGAAACAGACCGAAGCCGCGCAGGGCATTCAGCCTGAGGAGCAGCCGCAGCAGGTGCCGATGAAGTTCGACCTGCAAACGGTGACCAGCTATCAGAACCAGGCCCTGACGCAAATGGTGCGCAAGGCCATACCCAAAGCCACGAGCAGTAATGATGAGCCGCTCTCCGGTGACAGCAAAGACTTCCTGGCGCAGCTTTCGCTGCCTGCGCGCCTTGCCAGTGAACAGAGCGGTGTGCCGCATCACCTGATTCTGGCTCAGGCTGCGCTGGAGTCGGGCTGGGGGCAGCGCCAGATCCGTAAGGAAAACGGCGACCCAAGCTTCAACATCTTTGGTGTCAAAGCCACCGCCAGCTGGAAGGGGCCGACAACGGAGATCACGACTACCGAATACGAGAACGGCGCCGCGGTGAAGGTCAAAGCAAAATTCCGCGTCTACAGCTCGTATCTGGAAGCCTTGTCCGATTACGTGGGGCTGCTGAGCCGAAATCCGCGCTATACCGCTGTGACGCAGGCGGCGACGGCGGAGCAGGGGGCGCAGGCCTTACAAAACGCCGGCTACGCGACCGATCCGAACTATGCCCGTAAGCTCACCAGCATGATCCAGCAGCTGAAATCCATGGGCGAGAAGGTCAGCAAAGCCTATAGCACAGATATTGAAAATCTGTTCTGAAAGTTCTCAAGTCCCGGTGGAGGTTGCCGATAACCTTCATCAGGACTTGTGTCTGAACGTATAAAAGGAACCCCCATGTCCAGTTTGATTAACAGCGCCATGAGTGGCCTCAGTGCTGCACAGGCGGCACTCAATACCGTCAGTAATAATATTTCAAGCTATAACGTGGCCGGCTATACCCGCCAGACCACGGTGCTGGGCGCATCTAACAGCACGCTGACCGGCGGTGGCTGGGTGGGTAACGGGGTTTATGTCTCCGGTGTCCAGCGTGAGTATGACGCTTTCATTACCAACCAGCTGCGCGCCGCACAGACGCAAAGCAGCGGTCTGACGACGCGCTATCAGCAGATGTCAAAAATCGACGATGTGCTCTCCGATACGACCAACTCGCTCTCCACCACGTTGCAGGACTTCTTCAAGAGCCTGCAAACGCTGGTGAGCAACGCGGAAGACCCGGCGGCACGTCAGACGGTGCTGGGTAAAGCGGGTGGTCTGGTGAATCAGTTCAAAACCAACGATCAGTATCTTCGCGACCAGGATGCGCAGGTGAATACCGCCATCTCGAGCAGCGTTTCACAGATCAACAACTATGCGGCACAGATTGCCAATCTGAACGATCAGATTTCTCGTCTGACCGGCGTAGGCGCGGGCGCGTCCCCTAACGACCTGCTTGACCAGCGCGACCAGCTCGTGACTGAGCTCAACAAAATCGTGGGCGTGGAAGTCTCGGTACAGGATAGCGGTACGTTTAATATCTCTCTCGGCAACGGGTACACCCTGGTGCAGGGGAGCAAAGCGAGCCAGCTGGCGGCCGTGAAGTCCAGCGCCGATCCGGCGCGTACCACCATCGCCTATGTCGATGACGTGGCCGGGAACATTGAGATCCCGGAAAAGTTTATCACCAACGGCTCTTTAGGCGGTTTACTGACCTTCCGTGCGGAAGATCTGGATAAAGCCCGTAACAGTCTGAACCAGATGGCGCTGGCCTTTGCCGATGCGATGAACACCCAGCATGAAGCCGGTTTTGATGCTAACGGTGATGCTGGCGGCAAGCTGTTCGACTTCGGTTCTCCGGCGGTGCTGTCCAACAGCAAAAACGGCGGTTCTGCCGTTGTCACGGCGTCTGTGACGGACAGTAAACAAGTCCAGGCGACAGATTATACCCTGCAGTTTAATGGCACTGACTGGACGGTCACCCGTACATCAGACAAAACCAGCTTTACGATGAGCCCGGACGCCAGCGGTAATCTGGCGTTTGATGGACTTAAGGTCAATGTGAGCGGCACGGCAAACACCAAAGACAGCTTTACCGTGAAGCCAGTTGCCAACGTCATTATGAACATGGATCTGGCCATCAGCGACGAGTCCAAACTGGCCATGGCTGCGGTGCAGAATGGCGGTGAGAGCGACAACCGTAATGGCCAAAAAATGCTTGATCTGCAAAACGGCAAAGTGGTCGGTGGCAACAAAACCTTCAACGATGCGTATGCCTCTCTCGTCAGTACCGTAGGGAGCACGACGGCGTCACTGAAGGTGAGCAGCCAGACGAAAGCCAATGTGGAAACTCAGTTAATCAAGCAGCAGCAGACCATCTCTGGGGTAAACCTCGACGAAGAGTATGGCAATTTGCAGCGTTATCAGCAGTATTACCTGGCCAATGCGCAGGTGTTACAGACTGCCAGTACGCTCTTTGATGCAATTATCAACATTCGTTAAGGTTGAGGTGAAAAATGCGTATTAGCACCCAGATGATGTACGAGCAGAACATGCGTGGGATCACCGATTCCCAGAGCAGATGGCTGAGCTACGGTGAGCAGATGTCCACCGGAAAGCGTGTTAATCGTCCGTCGGACGATCCCATCGCGGCGTCGCAGGCTATCGTTCTGTCTCAGTCTCAGTCTCAGAACAGCCAGTTTGCTTTAGCGCGTACCTTTGCAACGCAGAAGGTTTCGCTGGAAGATAGCGTATTAACGCAGGTGAACACCGCGATCTCCAGCGTGCGCGAGAAGCTGGTTTACGCGTCGAACGGGACGTTAAGCGATGACGATCGTCTTTCTCTGGCGACCGATATTCAGGGGATCCGCGATCAGCTTATGAACCTGGCCAACACGACGGATGGTAACGGTCGCTTTATCTTCGCGGGATACAAAACCGAGAGCGCACCGTTTGATGCGGCAACCGGCGATTACAACGGTGGCACTGAGGCGATTACCCAGCAGGTTGATACGGCGCGAACGATGGCCATCAGCCATACCGGACAGCAGATTTTCAACAGCATTACCAGCAATGCTGAAGAGCTGCCGGGCGGTGGGTATGGCGAAACAAATATGTTCAAAATCCTTGATTCTGCTATTGCATCGCTGAAGACACCGATTGAGAACGATCCGGCAGCCGCCGCGGCGCAAAGCCAGGTGATTGCCAACACGCAGATCGGCATTAAAAACGCCCAGAACAACATCCTGACGGTCGTTGCGGATGTGGGTACCAAGATGAACGAGCTGGAAAAACTCGATACGCTGGGTGATGACCGCGCGCTGGGTCAGACAAAGCAGATGAGTGACCTGGTTGACGTTGACTGGAATGAAGCGATCTCTTCCTACACCATGCAGCAGGCGGCTCTGCAGGCATCGTATAAAGCGTTTAGCGATATGCAGGGCATGTCTCTGTTCCAGCTGAACAAATAACATCTTGACCTCTTGAAACATGTCTTGAAACTGGGCATGTTTTACTGCCCAATCCGTCTGGATTGGGCATTTTTTTATGCTGCTTCTGCCGCAGCGGAGGCGATACGTGCGCTTTCCATCAGGCGAATTGCCAGCGCAATGATGCCGCAGACGGTCGCCAGAGCGACTACCCCGGTCCAGCCAGCCAGCGAATAGATGTTACTGCCTAACGCCGAACCCAACGCCATTCCGATAAACACCATCGTGAAGAGCAGCGCATTAAGACGACCGCGTGCCTGCGGTTCAAGGCTGTAGACCAGGTTCTGGTGGGCGACCAGACTGGATTGCAGACCCAGATCGAAACCGACGGCAGAGAGGGCGATAAGCATCAACTGCCCATGAACACCCAGTACGGGCATCAGGAACATCAGGGCGAAGGAGACCGTCACCAGAACAGCACCAAGCTGCGTGACTTTTCCTGCGCCCAGTTTGTCCGCCAGACCTCCTGCCAGCGGGGCCGCTAACGCACCGGCGGCACCGGCAATACCAAAACCGCCCGCGACGGCACTGCCCAGGTGATAACGTTCCAGCAGCATGACTGCCAGCGTAGACCAGAAGGCGCTAAAGGCAATCGACAGAAAACCCTGAGCCAGCGCGGCGCGGCGCAGCGCCGGATAGCGACGCCACAAGTGCTCCATTGAGCGCATCAGCGCGGGGTAGCTCAGCGTGGAGTGAATGGCAAAACGGGGAAGTACAAACCACATCATTACCCCGATGAACGCAATGCTCGCAGCCGCCAGCTGGTACATGACGCGCCAGCCAAACGCTTCGCCCACCACGCCGCTCACGGTCCTTGATAATAAGATACCCAGCAGTAGCCCGGTCATTACCGTTCCTACGGTTTTCCCCTGTTTGCCTTCCGGGGCGAGGATCGCCGCGGCGGGAACAATATCCTGTGCCATGGTGGCGGCCATACCGATAAGCAGGCTTGCTACCAGCAGAGAGTGGAGCTGCCCGGTCAGGCTACAGCCGAGGAGAAACAGGGCCAGTGCCGCGCTTTTGATCAGGATTAACGTCCGGCGGTCATGACGATCGCCAAGCGGAAGCAGGAACAGGATACCTAGCGCGTAGCCTGCCTGCGTCAATGTGGGAACCAGCCCCATACCTTCAATTGTGAGATGAAGATCGGCACCCATCAGCGGCAGAAGAGGCTGGGCGTAGTAGATCGATGCCACGCTGAAGCCAGCCCCGAGGGCCAGCATGAAAATCACCCAGCGGCTTGCAGCATGGGGCGTTGTAGTTGTGTTCATAGGTTGTTCCTCATTCGTCGTGTGAAGCTATTTTTTACCAGCAGGCGTTGCGTGGGTAGCCAGCCCGGTGGTAAAACGCTTATACGTTGAGCGTATAAGCGAAAAGGCGATGAAAAGAATTGAGCGTATAGACAGGGTGGAGTTGATGCGGACGTTTGTCCGCATTGTTGAGGCGGGTTCACTCTCTGCGGCGGCACGGCAGCTGGCAACAACCCAGGCGACGGTGAGCCGACGGTTACAGTCGCTTGAGACAATGCTGGGCGTGCGCCTGCTGCTGCGCACCACCCACACGACGCGGCTGACGGATGACGGCGAACGCTGCTATCAACACGCCCGTCGGGTGATTGACAGCTGGCTGGCGCTGGAAGATGAGGTGGGGCAGTCGGAAGATGAACCGGTAGGCGTGCTGCGGGTGCGGGCACCGCACGCCTTTGGGCAGGATCAGCTTCTGAAGCCGGTAACCGAATTTTTGCAACGTTATCCGCAGCTTTCTATCGAGTGGATGCTTAACGATCGGTCAGCTGATTTTCTCGGCGACAACCTTGACTGTGCGATTCGGGTGGGCGTGGAAGTCGATCCGGCGACCGTCTCCGTGCTGCTGGCTGAAGTGCCGCGCTCGGTGGTGGCTTCTCCGGCACTGCTGGCCCGTTTCCCGACGGTTAACACCCCGGAGGATTTGCAACAGTTCCCCTGGATAGCCATCAGCTCGTTCTACCAGCGTCATGTGGAGCTTTTTAACGAGGCATCACCCGCCACCGCGCGAGTGGCGATTACCCCCCGCCTCAGCACCGACAGCCTGTATGTCGCGCGCAATACGGCGCTCACCGGGCTTGGCGTTGCGGTCGTATCCAGCTGGACGGTACAGGATGATATTCGGGAGGGGCGGCTGGTGCATTTACTGCCAGAGTGGCAGCCGGCGGCATTACCGGTGCATCTGGTATACCCCTGGTCCCGTTATTATCCGGCACGCTTGCGGCGCTTTCTGGAGCTGATGCGGCAGGTCATGCCGGAGGTCACCGGGATGAGAAAGCCCGTACAGCAGCCATAAAAAAAGCCGACCTGGAGGTCGGCTTTTTACGTTCAGCGTCGTTATTCGACAGACTGTGGACGCGTCGCCGGGGCGGTCGCCTGGTGCGTTGCACTGTGGCCACCTGCAGCGCCTTTACCGTCGAAGTTGAACGCCGGGCGTACCCAGTCACTGTGACGCGGGGCTTCAGGCACGTATTCCGGTGCTGGCGCGCGCGTCATCGGTGCTGTCGCTACGTGGGCAGCGGTTGGCGCAGAAACCACCGGCTCTGGTTTCACCTCAGGTGCTTTCGCTTCTTCGGCTTCACGAACAGGTTCCACGGCAATCTCTACGTCCTGAACCACTTCTTCAGTGACGGTTTCGACCACAACCTCTGCGGCTTCTTCAACCGCGGCGGCAGGCTGCGCTTCTTCCACAACGCTTTCAGCCACGGCGGTGTCTTCTTCAGCAATCAGCTGTGGTGCGGCATCAACCGGCGCGGCAATCACTTCAGGATGCGTGGTTTCCACTTCAACCGCCTGCGGCGCTTCAGCTGCAACAGCCTGCGGTTCCACCACGGTAGCGGCTTCAGCCACCACTTCTTCAGCGACAGCGACAGGTGCAATCACCTCTTCGGTTACCGGCTGTTCTTCAACAACCTGCTCCGGACGAGCAACCGGGTAGCGGATCCAGACCTTACCGGAGGCCATTTCTGGCGAAGCACAGGCAATAGTCAGCGGCATTGGCGACTGGGCCGGGTAACGCTCGTCACGATAGCGACGACGGCGCTGACCGCTGACGCGCAGATGACGTGGGGAACGACGCGAACGACGTGGCATGCCGGCGTTATCACGGTTTTCACCGTTTTCATCCTGCTCTACGTTGTTGTCCACGACCGCTGGCAGGTCAACTTTTGCCAGCTGCGTACCGGCTGCGCTCTCGTTTGTTTCCGCAGCGATTGCTGGCGCTTCGGTGGCTTCGGAAGCGAAACGCACTTTCTGGGTAAGCTGGCGCTGCTTACGACGCGGCATTACCTGAGTGCGTTCTTCCTGCTCGCCGTCCTGCTGTTCAACAGGCTCTTCGCGGTTCAGGTTTTTGACTTCCTGCTGCGCCTGACGCTTCTCGTCGTTACGACGACGGTTACGTTCACGGCGTGGCTGCTGGTCGTCACGCTGTTTGCTCTTCTCAGACTCATCGCCCGCCTGCTGGCGAATTTCACGATCGTCAGCGTTCTGCTGTTGTTTCTCGCGACGGTTACGACGGTTGTCTTCGCGTTGCTCACGGCCTTCGTTATTCTCAGCGCGGTTGTCACGACGTTCGCTACGGTCGTTACGGTCGCTGCGGTCATTACGATCGCGGCGGTTGTTCTGACGCTTGCGGCGGTCCTGCTGACGCTCAGGTTTAGCGGCTTTCGGCTCTTCTTTCGGCTGCTCTGGCTGAACTTCCTCGCCGGCAAACATTTTCTTCAGCGCACCGAAGAAGCGGCTCAGCAGGCCAGGCTGAGAAGGCTGGGCTTTCGCCGCTGCGGCTTCTGGTTTCTGCGTTGCGGCTTTCGCTGTCGGTTTTTCCAGCGCCGTTTCTGGCGGAGCTTCAGGCATGATAAAGGTGGCTAACGCAGGCTGCTCTGGCAGTTTGCGCTCGGCCGGCTCTTCATCGGAAGGCAGAGCCATCTCTTCTTCATGCAGCTTCGGCAGCAGGTAGCTGAGGGTCGTTGTCTCTTCGCCTTTACGGACGCGCAGCACGTGATAGTGCGGGGTTTCCATCTGATCGTTTGGCACGATGATGCAGCGAACGCCACCCTGACGCGCTTCAATGGCACTGACCGCGGCACGTTTTTCGTTCAGCAGGTAGGAGGCAATTGGCACAGGAACAATGGCGTGAACCTCTTTGGTATTCTCTTTCAGCGCTTCTTCTTCAATCAGACGCAGGATAGAGAGGGACAGAGATTCGTTATCACGTACGGTACCGGTGCCGGAGCAGCGCGGACAAACGTGATGGCTGGACTCACCCAGCGACGGGCTCAGGCGCTGACGGGACATCTCCAGCAGGCCGAAGCGAGAAATATGGCTAATCTGGATACGCGCACGATCCTGACGAACCGCTTCGCGCAGACGGTTTTCTACCGCGCGCTGGTGGCGAACAGGGGTCATGTCGATGAAGTCGATGACAATCAGACCACCCAGGTCGCGCAGGCGGAGCTGGCGGGCGATTTCATCAGCGGCTTCAAGGTTAGTGTTGAAGGCTGTCTCTTCGATGTCGCCACCACGCGTCGCACGCGCGGAGTTAATGTCGATAGCGGTCAGCGCTTCAGTGGTATCGATAACGATAGAACCGCCGGATGGCAGACGCACTTCACGCTGGAAGGCGGACTCAATCTGGGATTCGATCTGATAGTGGCTGAACAGCGGGATTTCACCGGTGTACAGTTTGATTTTGCTGGTGAAATCCGGACGGCCCAGTGCGGCGATGTGCTGGCGAGCCAGCTCAAGGACTTTCGGGTTATCGATCAGAATCTCACCGATATCCTGACGCAGATAATCACGGAAGGCACGCACGATGACGTTGCTTTCCTGGTGGATCAGGAACGGAGCAGGGCGGCTTTCCGCTGCTTTCTGGATAGCTTCCCAGTGCTTCAGACGGAAGCTCAGGTCCCACTGCAGCGCTTCGGCAGATTTACCTACGCCTGCGGTACGCACGATAAGCCCCATGCCATCAGGCAGTTCCAGGCTTGCCAGCGCTTCTTTCAGCTCGGTACGGTCATCACCTTCGATACGGCGAGAGATGCCACCCGCACGCGGGTTGTTAGGCATCAGAACCAGATAGCTCCCTGCCAGGCTGATAAAGGTGGTCAGTGCGGCACCTTTGTTGCCACGCTCTTCTTTATCAATCTGAACGATAACTTCCTGACCTTCACGCAGAACATCTTTGATGTTTGGGCGGCCATGGGCGTTGTAGTTTGCAGGAAAATATTCGCGGGCGATTTCTTTCAGAGGGAGGAAACCATGACGCTCAGCACCGTAATCGACAAATGCAGCTTCAAGGCTTGGTTCAATGCGGGTGATTTTACCTTTGTAAATGTTCGCTTTTTTCTGTTCGTGTCCAGGACTTTCGATATCCAGATCGTACAGGCGCTGCCCATCCACAAGGGCGACACGCAACTCTTCTTGCTGAGTTGCGTTGATTAACATTCTTTTCATCGTAACTTACTCGTTATTCTTACATTGACGACAAAGCTGCGGGCAAGGTGACGCTTTCCGGGGTATGAACCGATGGCCTCGTGTCTATTCACGTCGCCAACCTCACGGTTGTCGCTCGCTTAAGAGGCGCAGAGTGTCGGTTGCCTGTGTTTCATACGGAAACACAGCGCAATTATCAGGGGAATTGCCTGGGTAGAACTCTCCAGAGAACAATCCTTATACCGGGAAGTACTGCAACCCGCAGCCCGCTAACTGCCTGAAAGATCAATACGTCTTACGCCATTGCTGCGTGGATGATCGGTCAGACAAAATTGGTCATTCCGTCGAGATCCTTACAAAACCCGGATTTAACGCGGAAAACGGCTTCATTATTCCACTGCTAGCCGGGTTATAGCAAGATGACTTTTACCAATTATCACCCGGTTACTCACAGTTTCTTCACTTCAAGGTGGTGATTGGTTTAATAACCACCAAACCGATTGCGCGAAACAGGGGGCAGGCCGGATAAAAGTAAATATAAGCATAGAAAAATGAGTGGCGCTAATGGCTGACGATATTTAGAATCGCCCACCATGAAAACAGAGACTCCAGCCGTAAAAATGGTTGCCATCGCCGAAGACGAAGCGGGGCAACGTATCGATAACTTTTTGCGCACTCAGCTGAAAGGCGTGCCAAAGAGTATGATTTACCGCATCCTGCGCAAGGGCGAGGTGCGGGTTAACAAAAAGCGCGTCAAACCTGAGTACAAGCTCGAAGCCGGCGACGAAGTGCGTATTCCACCGGTGCGCGTTGCTGAACGCGAAGAAGAAGTTGTGTCGCCGAAGCTGCAGAAAGTGGCGGCCCTGAGTGATGTGATCCTCTACGAAGATGACCACATTCTGGTGCTCAATAAGCCGTCCGGAACGGCGGTGCATGGCGGGAGCGGTTTGAGCTTCGGCGTGATTGAAGGGCTGCGTGCCCTGCGTCCGGAAGCGCGTTTCCTTGAACTGGTCCACCGACTTGACCGTGACACCTCCGGCGTACTGCTGGTGGCGAAGAAGCGGTCAGCGCTGCGCGCGTTGCATGAGCAGCTGCGTGAAAAGGGCATGCAGAAAGACTATCTGGCGCTGGTTCGCGGTCAGTGGCAGTCCCATGTGAAAGTGGTCCAGGCGCCGCTGCTGAAGAACATTCTGCAAAGCGGCGAACGTATTGTCCGCGTGAGCCAGGAAGGCAAACCTTCTGAGACGCGTTTTAAGGTGGAAGAGCGCTATGAGTTTGCCACGCTGGTGCGCTGCAGTCCGGTGACCGGACGTACCCACCAGATCCGCGTGCATACACAGTTTGCAGGCCATCCTATTGCGTTTGATGACCGCTATGGCGATCGCGAATTTGATAAGCAGCTGGCGGGCACGGGGCTGTCGCGTCTGTTCCTGCATGCGGCAGCGCTGAAGTTTACCCATCCTCATACGGGTGAAATCATCCGTATTGAAGCGCCGCTGGATGAGCAGTTAAAACGCTGTCTGAAAGTGCTGCGCGGCTGATTTTGCCCGGCGGCGCTACGCTTGCACGGGCCTACGGTTTTGTAGGACGGGTAAGCGTAGCGCCGCCCGGCGAAGATCACATTGTCAGTGGATTACACGCTTCTCGCCTTAACATCTGACACAGCGCAATCAGCGGCAACCCGACCAGCGTATTCGGATCGCGCCCGTCCAGCTTGTCGAATAATGCAATCCCCAATCCTTCACTTTTAAAGCTACCCGCACAGTTGAGCGGGCGCTCCCGTCGCACATAATCCTCAATTTCTTGCTCACTGAGGTGGCGGAAGTGAACGTCGAAGGGCTCGCATTCTGTTTGCAGGTGGCCAGAGGCGGAGTTATAGAGCGCCAGGCCCGTATAAAAAGTGACGATATTGCCGCGCGCCTGCAGTAATTGCTGACAGGCTTTCTCCTCGGTGTGCGGCTTGCCGGTAATTACGCCGTCCAGCAAACAAACCTGATCGGAGCCTATAATCAAATGCGAAGGGTAACGTGCGGCCAGCGATTGCGCTTTCTCTTTCGCCAGACGCGTCACCAGATGACGCGGTGACTCGCCCGGTTGTGGCGTCTCATCAACCTCTGGCGCGACACATTCAAACGGGATCCCGAGCTTTTCCAGCAACATTCGGCGGTAGGGAGAGGTGGACGCGAGAACGAGATTTGGCATATTTTTATCACCAGATATAGCGTATCGATGCCAGCCATTTTAAACTACAGGCCGCAATGTGTGCGAATAATTGGCAAAAGGCAGCCCAGGTTGCCTTTTTCTTTGACTCTATGACGTTACAAAGTTAATATGCGCGCCCTATGCAAAAGGTAAAATTACCCCTGACTCTTGATCCGGTTCGTACGGCTCAAAAACGCCTCGATTACGAAGGTATTTATACTTCCGATCAGGCTGAGCGTATTGCCGAATCCGTAGTCAGTGTGGACAGTGATGTAGAATGCTCCATGTCGTTCGCTATCGACAACCAGCGTCTCGCCGTTTTAACCGGTGATGCAAAGGTGACGGTAACGCTCGAGTGCCAGCGTTGCGGGAAACCGTTTGTACAGCATGTTCACACAACGTATTGTTTCAGTCCGGTTCGTTCTGACGAACAGGCTGAAGCACTCCCGGAAGCGTATGAGCCGATTGAGGTTAACGAATTCGGTGAAATCGATCTTCTGGCTCTGGTTGAAGATGAAATCATCCTCTCCTTGCCAGTGGTTCCGGTGCATGATTCTGAACACTGTGAAGTGTCCGAGGCGGACATGGTCTTTGGGGAACTGCCTGATGAAGCGCAAAAACCAAACCCATTTGCCGTATTAGCCAGCTTAAAGCGTAAGTAATTAAGGAGTAAGGTCCATGGCCGTACAACAGAATAAACCAACCCGTTCCAAACGTGGCATGCGTCGTTCCCATGACGCGCTGACTGCAGTTACCAGCCTGTCTGTTGACAAGACTTCTGGTGAGAAACACCTGCGTCACCACATCACCGCTGACGGTTTCTACCGCGGCCGCAAGGTTATCACTAAGTAATCACGCGTCAGCGTGATTAGGCTTAGTGAGGAGCTCCCCGTGCAAACGGGGAACTTACCGAACCAGGCTGCGACGATACCTTGACACGTCTAACCCTGGCGTTAGATGTCATGGGGGGAGATTTCGGCCCTTCCGTGACAGTGCCTGCAGCATTGCAGGCACTGAATTCTAATTCGCAACTCACTCTTCTTTTAGTCGGTAATCCCGACACAATCACGCCATTACTTGCAAAAGCTGACTTTGAACAACGTTCGCGTCTGCAGATTATTCCTGCGCAGTCAGTTATTGCCAGTGATGCCCGGCCCTCTCAGGCTATTCGTAATAGCCGCGGCAGTTCTATGCGCATCGCGTTGGAGCTGGTGAAAGAAGGGCGCGCTCAGGCCTGCGTCAGTGCGGGGAACACCGGCGCGCTGATGGGGCTGTCGAAATTATTGCTCAAGCCTATTGAGGGCATTGAGCGCCCGGCGCTGGTGACGGTGTTACCGCATCAACAGAAGGGTAAGACGGTGGTGCTCGACCTGGGCGCTAACGTCGACTGTGATAGTACAATGCTGGCTCAGTTTGCCGTGATGGGATCGGTGCTGGCAGAAGAAGTGGTCGGGATTAATACTCCCCGTGTTGCGTTACTGAACATTGGTGAAGAAGAGACCAAAGGCCTGGACAGCATTCGCGATGCGGCTGAATTGCTCAAACAGGTTCCCTCCATCAACTATATTGGTTATCTCGAAGCCAATGAGTTATTGACGGGTAAAACGGATGTTCTGGTGTGCGATGGTTTCACCGGAAACGTCACGTTGAAGACCATGGAAGGGGTGGTGCGTATGTTTCTTTCTCTGCTGAAATCGCAGGGAGAAGGCAAAAAAAGCGCCTGGTGGTTGATTTTATTAAAGCGTTGGTTACAAAAAAGCCTGACGCGGCGATTCAGTCACCTCAACCCCGACCAGTATAATGGCGCCTGTCTGTTAGGATTGCGCGGCATCGTGATTAAGAGTCATGGCGCCGCCAATCAGCGAGCATTTGCTGTCGCGATTGAACAGGCAGTGCAGGCGGTGCAGCGACAAGTCCCACAGCGGATTGCCGCTCGCCTGGAATCTGTATTAGCTAAAAGTGACTGAGCGTACATGTATACGAAGATTTTAGGTACCGGCAGCTACCTGCCAAAACAAGTGCGTACCAACGCCGATCTGGAAAAAATGGTAGATACGTCTGACGAGTGGATTGTCACGCGCACAGGTATCCGTGAACGTCGTATTGCCGCGCCAGACGAAACCGTGTCGACCATGGGTTACGAAGCCGCACAGCGTGCTATCGAGATGGCGGGCATTGATAAAGAACAGATTGGTTTGATCGTGGTCGCCACGACGTCTGCCACACACGCTTTCCCAAGCGCGGCGTGCCAGGTGCAAAATATGCTCGGCATTAAGGGCTGTCCTGCGTTTGACGTCGCTGCCGCGTGTGCAGGTTTCACCTATGCACTGAGCGTTGCCGATCAGTATGTTAAGTCCGGTGCCGTCAAATATGCGCTGGTGATCGGTGCTGACGTGCTGGCGCGTACCTGCGATCCGACCGATCGCGGAACGATCATTATTTTTGGTGATGGTGCAGGTGCGGTGCTGCTGGGCCAGTCCGAAGAGCCGGGCATTATCTCCACGCATCTGCATGCCGACGGAAGCTACGGTGAGCTGCTGACACTGCCTAACGCCGATCGCGTTAATCCAGACAATGCCATTTACCTGACCATGGCAGGTAATGAGGTGTTCAAGGTGGCGGTGACTGAGCTTGCGCACATTGTTGATGAGACGCTGGAAGCCAATAACCTGGAACGCACTGCACTCGACTGGCTGGTGCCGCACCAGGCGAACCTGCGTATCATCAGCGCGACCGCGAAAAAGCTGGGCATGTCGATGGATAACGTCGTGGTGACGCTGGATCGCCACGGCAACACCTCTGCGGCGTCAGTACCGTGCGCATTTGACGAAGCGGTACGCGACGGGCGAATCAAACGGGGCCAGCTGGTCTTGCTTGAAGCCTTCGGTGGCGGGTTCACCTGGGGTTCCGCGCTGGTTCGTTTCTAGGATAAGGAATAAAAAATGACGCAATTTGCTTTTGTGTTCCCGGGGCAGGGCTCTCAAACCGTTGGGATGTTGTCTGAAATGGCAGCAAACTATCCGGTAATTGAAGAGACTTTCCGTGAAGCTTCCGATGCACTGGGTTATGATTTGTGGGCGCTGACCCAGCAGGGGCCGGCCGAAGAACTGAACAAAACCTGGCAGACCCAGCCAGCACTGCTGACCGCGTCCGTTGCGTTGTGGCGTGTCTGGCAGCAGCAGGGCGGTAAAGCGCCAGCGCTGCTCGCGGGCCATAGCCTGGGTGAATACTCTGCGCTGGTCTGTGCCGGAGTGATCGCGTTTGCTGACGCGGTACGTCTGGTGGAACTGCGCGGTAAATTCATGCAGGAAGCGGTGCCAGAAGGCACGGGCGGTATGTCTGCCATCATCGGTCTGGATGATGCCGCGATTGCAAAAGCGTGCGAAGAATCCGCTGAAGGCCAGGTGGTTTCTCCGGTTAACTTCAACTCGCCGGGCCAGGTCGTTATCGCCGGTCATAAAGAAGCGGTTGAACGTGCTGGTGCGGCCTGTAAAGCGGCGGGTGCCAAACGTGCGCTGCCGCTGCCTGTTAGCGTGCCGTCACACTGTGCGCTGATGAAACCTGCTGCCGAAAAACTGGCGGTCGAGCTGGAAAAAATTACGTTTAACGCACCGACGATTTCCGTTGTGAACAACGTCGACGTGAAATGCGAAACTTCGCCGGAAGCTATCCGTGACGCGCTGGTTCGCCAGCTCTACAGCCCGGTACAGTGGACCAAAACCGTTGAGTTTATGGCAGCGGAGGGCGTTGAGCATCTGTATGAAGTTGGCCCAGGGAAAGTCCTCACCGGTCTGACTAAACGTATTGTTGACACCCTGACTGCCTCGGCGATTAACGAGCCGGAAGCGATGTCAGCGGCACTCTCGCAATAAAAGAGGAATACCATGAGTTTTGAAGGAAAAATCGCCCTGGTGACTGGGGCTAGCCGCGGTATCGGGCGTGCGATTGCTGAAACACTGGTTGCGCGCGGCGCGAAGGTGATTGGTACAGCAACCAGCGAGAATGGTGCGAAGAGTATCAGCGAATATCTGGGTGCGAACGGTAAAGGTCTGGTACTGAATGTGACCGAGCCTGCATCTATCGAATCTGTTCTGGAAAATATTCGCGCAGAGTTTGGCGAAGTGGATATTCTGGTAAACAATGCCGGGATCACCCGTGATAATCTGTTAATGCGAATGAAAGACGACGAGTGGAACGATATCATCGAAACCAACCTGTCATCTGTATTCCGTCTGTCAAAAGCGGTAATGCGCGCTATGATGAAAAAGCGTCATGGTCGTATTATCACTGTCGGTTCTGTGGTTGGTACCATGGGAAATGCTGGTCAGGCTAACTACGCTGCGGCGAAAGCAGGTCTGATTGGTTTCAGTAAGTCGCTGGCGCGTGAAGTCGCGTCCCGCGGTATTACTGTAAACGTTGTTGCTCCGGGCTTTATTGAAACGGACATGACGCGTGCGCTGACTGATGAGCAGCGTGCGGGTACGCTGGCAGCTGTTCCTGCGGGCCGCTTAGGCGACCCGAAAGAAATTGCCAGCGCGGTTGCATTTTTAGCCTCTGACGAAGCGGGTTACATCACTGGTGAGACCCTCCACGTCAACGGCGGGATGTATATGGTTTAACCACGATAAAAAAATTTGCGTTATTTGGGTAAAAGGCCTCAAAATAACGTAAAATCGTGGTACGAACTGCCGGGATTTAGTTGCAAATTTTTCAACATTTTATACACTACGAAAACCATCGCGAAAGCGAGTTTTGATAGGAAATTTAAGAGTATGAGCACTATCGAAGAACGCGTTAAGAAAATTATCGGCGAACAGCTGGGCGTTAAGCAGGAAGAAGTTGTGAACTCCGCTTCCTTCGTTGAAGACCTGGGCGCAGATTCTCTTGACACCGTTGAGCTGGTAATGGCTCTGGAAGAAGAGTTTGATACTGAGATTCCGGACGAAGAAGCTGAGAAGATCACCACCGTTCAGGCTGCCATTGATTACATCAACGGTCACCAGGCGTAAGTGAACATCTCCAGGCGGTCATTCGACCGCCTGAGTTTTATCTTTTTTAGTCCCACGAATCTCTTTTTTTATCCCTCCCTGGAGGACAAACGTGTCTAAGCGTCGTGTAGTTGTGACCGGACTTGGCATGTTGTCTCCTGTCGGCAATACCGTAGAGTCCACCTGGAAAGCTCTCCTTGCCGGTCAGAGCGGCATCAGCCTAATCGACCATTTCGATACTAGCGCCTATGCAACGAAATTTGCTGGCTTAGTAAAGGATTTTAACTGTGAAGAGATCATCTCGCGCAAAGAACAGCGCAAGATGGATGCCTTCATTCAATATGGAATTGTCGCTGGCGTTCAGGCCATGCAGGATTCTGGCCTTGAGATTACGGAAGAGAACGCAACCCGTATCGGCGCCGCTATCGGCTCCGGGATTGGCGGTCTTGGCCTGATTGAGGAAAACCATACATCTCTGATGAATGGCGGACCGCGTAAAATCAGCCCGTTCTTCGTTCCGTCCACGATTGTTAATATGGTGGCGGGTCACCTGACCATCATGTTCGGCCTGCGTGGGCCAAGCATCTCTATTGCGACCGCATGTACGTCTGGCGTGCATAACATCGGCCAGGCCGCGCGCATTATTGCGTACGGCGATGCAGATGCTATGGTGGCGGGCGGCGCTGAAAAAGCCAGTACCCCGCTCGGCGTGGGTGGCTTCGGTGCCGCGCGTGCGCTGTCTACCCGCAACGATAATCCCCAGGCGGCAAGCCGTCCGTGGGATAAAGACCGTGACGGTTTTGTGCTGGGCGACGGTGCAGGTATGCTCGTGCTGGAAGAGTACGAACACGCGAAAAAACGTGGTGCGAAAATTTATGCTGAAGTCGTTGGCTTTGGTATGAGTAGCGACGCTTACCATATGACGTCTCCTCCGGAGAACGGCGCGGGTGCTGCACTGGCAATGGAAAACGCAATCCGTGATGCGGGTATCACTCCAGCCCAGATCGGCTACGTTAACGCGCACGGGACGTCAACACCAGCAGGTGATAAAGCAGAAGCGCAGGCGGTTAAGTCTATCTTCGGCGAGTCTGCCAGCCGCGTACTGGTGAGTTCTACCAAATCCATGACCGGTCACCTGTTGGGTGCGGCGGGTGCAGTAGAATCTATCTACTCTATCCTTGCGCTGCGCGATCAGGCTGTTCCGCCAACCATCAACCTGGATAACCCGGATGAAGGTTGCGACCTGGACTTCGTTCCTCATGAAGCGCGCCAGGTTAGTGGTATGGAGTACACCCTGTGTAACTCCTTTGGCTTCGGCGGTACGAATGGATCTCTGATCTTCAAAAAGATCTGATCCAGACTCTCGATAGCCTAAAAAAGGTCCGCTTGCCGGACCTTTTTTATTAAGGCTAATCTTCTTGTCGGCTGCATAACATCCTGCCAGACTAAACGCCCACGCATAAGGAGCCACCATGTTTTTAATCAATGGCCTTGAGCAGGACACGCTGCCTGCCAGCGACAGGGCGACGCAATTTGGTGATGGTTGCTTTACCACGGCGCGCATTGCCGATGGTGACGTATGCCTGCTTGATGCCCACCTTCGTCGTCTGCAAACGGCCTGCGAAGCGTTACTGATCCCCTTTACACAGTGGGATACATTGCGTCAGGAAATGTGCCAGCTGGCATCCGGGAAGCAGAGCGGCGTACTTAAAGTTATTATCAGCCGTGGCAGTGGTGGCCGGGGGTACAGTGCCGCGTCGTGCCTTAACCCAACGCGTATCCTCTCCACGTCTGCTTATCCCGTGCATTACGCTCGCTGGCGAGAAGAGGGCGTCACCCTGACGTTGAGTCCCCTGCGGCTGGGACGAAACGCCATGCTCGCCGGCATTAAGCATCTCAATCGCCTGGAGCAGGTGTTGATTCGTACTCATCTTGAGCAGACGGACGCCGATGAGGCGCTGGTTCTTGACAGCGAAGGCGTCATTACGGAATGCTGTGCGGCTAATTTATTCTGGCGGCAGGGGAATGATGTTTTCACGCCGTCACTGGAACAGGCGGGTGTGAACGGTATTATGCGTCAGTTTTGTTTGCAGCAGCTGGCACACTCTGGCTTTCGCGTTGTCGAAGTGAGCGCAGGCGAAGCAGCGCTACAGACCGCAGATGAAGTCATCATATGTAATGCGCTGATGCCTGTTGTACCGGTCCGTGCGTATGGCCAACACCGCTGGGTCTCGCGCGAGCTGTTTCAGTTTCTAGCCCCGATATGTGAGCAAACCAGATAGTCATGAAAAAAATGTTGCGCTTTGTCCTTCTCCTGATCGTTGCGCTGGGTGTCGCTGGCGGAGCAGGCGTGTGGAAAGTTCGCCAACTGGCGAACAGTAAAATCCTGATTAAAGACGAGACAATCTTCACCCTGAAAGCGGGGACGGGCCGCCAGGCGCTTGGGGAACAGCTCTATGGCGACAAGATTATCAATCGTCCGCGTGTTTTCCAGTGGCTATTGCGCGTGGAGCCTGACTTGTCTCATTTCAAAGCTGGTACCTATCGCTTCACGCCGGGAATGACCGTCAGGGAGATGATGCAGTTGCTGGAAAGCGGTAAAGAAGCGCAGTTCCCCCTGCGGTTTGTGGAGGGGATGCGCCTGAGCGATTACCTCAAACAACTGCGCGACGCGCCGTATATCAAACACACGTTAAAAGACGATCGCTATCAGACGGTGGCCGAGGCGCTGAAATTAGAGCATCCGGAATGGGTGGAAGGCTGGTTCTGGCCAGACACCTGGATGTATACCGCCGGTACAACCGACGTGGCGATTCTGAAGCGGGCGCATAAAAAAATGGTCGCAGCGATCGATGCCGCCTGGGAAGGGCGAATGGAAGGGCTGCCTTACAACGATCGGAACCAGTTTGTAACGATGGCGTCAATCATTGAAAAGGAGACGGCCGTCGCCGCTGAGCGGGATCGGGTGGCGTCTGTCTTTATCAACCGTCTGCGTATCGGCATGCGTCTGCAAACCGACCCTACTGTTATCTACGGCATGGGTGAGAGTTATACCGGCAAAATTTCCAGAAAAGATCTCGAGACACCCACGGCGTATAATACGTATGTGATTAGTGGTTTACCGCCTGGCCCGATTGCCACGCCGAGCGAGGCGTCGCTCAGGGCAGCCGCGCACCCGGCTAAAACACCGTATCTCTATTTTGTGGCGGATGGAAAAGGGGGGCACACCTTTAACACCAACCTTGCCAGCCATAATCGTTCCGTTCAGGACTATCTGAAGGCACTTAAGGAAAAAAATGCGCAGTAAATACATTGTCATTGAGGGACTCGAAGGGGCAGGTAAAACCACTGCCCGCAACGTGGTGGTGGATACGCTCAAGGCGCTTGGCGTGACGGACATGGTATTTACCCGTGAGCCGGGTGGTACGCTGCTGGCCGAGAAGCTGCGCAGCCTGGTACTGGACATTAAATCCGTTGGCGACGAAGTTATCACTGACAAAGCGGAAGTGCTGATGTTCTACGCGGCGCGCGTACAGCTGGTTGAGACGGTGATTAAGCCCGCGCTGGCCGAGGGCAAGTGGGTTATTGGCGATCGTCACGATCTCTCTACTCAGGCGTATCAGGGCGGGGGACGCGGTATTGACCAGACAATGCTGGCAACACTGCGTAATGCCGTATTGGGTGATTTTCGCCCCGACCTGACCCTCTATCTGGACGTTACGCCGGAAGTGGGGCTCAAACGCGCACGCGCGCGCGGCGAGCTGGACCGCATTGAACAAGAGTCCTTTGATTTCTTTAACCGCACCCGTGCACGCTATCTAGAGCTGGCAGCACAGGACAGCGCTATTCGTACCATCGATGCGACGCAGTCGCTGGATGACGTCACGCGCGATATTCAGCAGACCGTTACACAGTGGGTACAGGAGCAACAGGCATGAAATGGTATCCATGGTTGCGTCCGCACTTTGAACAGCTGATCGGCAGCTATCAGGCGGGGCGGGGGCATCATGCGTTACTGATTCAGGCATTGCCAGGGATGGGGGATGAGGCGCTAATTTATGCCATCACCCGTTTTCTGATGTGTCAGCAGCCGGAAGGGCACAAAAGCTGCGGCAAGTGCCGTGGATGTCAGCTGATGCAGGCGGGCACACATCCTGACTACTACACGCTTGAGCCTGAGAAGGGCAAGAGCGCACTGGGTATTGATGCCGTGCGTGAAGTCAGTGAAAAATTGTACGAACACGCGCGTCTGGGCGGCGCTAAAGTCGTCTGGCTTAAAGACGCCACCCAACTGACCGAGGCGGCGGCTAATGCCCTGCTTAAGACCCTTGAAGAGCCGCCGGAAAAAACATGGTTTTTCCTCTCGTGCCGCGATCCGGGACGATTGTTGGCGACGTTGCGCAGCCGCTGCCGTCTTCATCACCTTGCGGTGCCTCAGGAATCATGGGCGCTGAGCTGGCTGGAGCGAGAGGTGACAACATCACCTGAAAGTGCGCTGTCCGCCTTGCGCCTGAGCAGCGGAGCTCCGGCGGCGGCACTGGCCATACTGCAGCCGGACGTCTGGTCACAGCGAGAAGCGCTCTGCCGGACCGTCGAGTCTTCGCTTCACAGCGGTGACTGGCTAAGCGTATTGCCGGTGCTCAACAGCGACCAGGCCGACGAGCGTCTGCACTGGCTGGCCGCCTTACTGCTGGATGCGCTAAAAATCCAGCAAGGGGCAACGCTGCTGACCAACCCGGATGCATGGACACTGGTGAATACGCTGGCGAACCGTCTCTCAGGTGCGGTTCTTCACGCGATGCTTCATGACATTTGTCAGAGTCGTGAACAGCTTATAACCGTTACTGGTCTTAATCGCGAGCTTTTACTGACCGACCAGTTACTGCGCATTGAACATTACCTGCAACCCGGCGTCACACCGCCTGTTTCCCATCTCTGAGAGAGACATTATGTTTTTAGTCGACTCACACTGCCATCTTGATGGCCTGGATTATCAATCCCTGCATAAAAACGTGGATGACGTGCTGGCGAAAGCCGCGGCCCGCGATGTGAAATTTTGCCTTGCGGTGGCGACGACGCTGCCGGGTTATCGCACGATGCGCGAGCTGGTAGGCGTTCGCGATAACGTGGTGTTTTCCTGTGGCGTTCATCCGTTGAATCAGGATGAGGCGTATGACGTCGAGGATCTGCGCCGACTGGCCGCCGAAGAGGGCGTGGTGGCGATGGGTGAGACCGGGCTGGACTATTTTTACACGCCGGAAACGAAACCGCGCCAGCAGGAGTCTTTCCGCCATCATATCCGCATCGGCCGCGAGCTTAACAAACCGGTTATTGTGCATACCCGCGATGCGCGTGCCGATACGCTGGCGATCCTGCGGGAAGAAAACGTGACGGATTGCGGGGGCGTACTACACTGTTTCACAGAAGACAGAGAAACGGCGGGTAAACTGCTTGATTTGGGGTTTTATATTTCGTTTCCCGGGATCGTCACGTTCCGTAACGCTGAGCAACTTCGTGATGCTGCTCGTTATGTTCCGCTCGATCGCATTCTGGTGGAAACAGACTCTCCTTATCTGGCACCGGTACCGCATCGCGGTAAAGAGAACCAACCGGCGATGACGAGAGATGTTGCGGAGTACATGGCCGTGCTTAAAGGTGTCAGTATTGAAGAGCTGGCTCGCGTCACCACGGATAACTTCTCTACGCTGTTCCATATCGACCCCGCCCGCCTGCAATCTGTCTGATACATCTGTTTTTTTTAGGCTCGTAATTAATAAATAAAACGAGTAAAGTTCACCGCCTCATTTGGGGCGGTGAGGGTGTTTTTAGACACATCCGGACATGCTTTTTGTAAATAACTGAAAGTTTTTCGACCGCCTTAAGCTGAAACGTGATAGCCGTCAAACAAACTCAGAGGGAATTATTTTACTCTGTGTAATAAATAAAGGGCGCTTAGATGTCCTGTCCACGGCACGGTACTCCCCCCGGGCCAATGCGTGAAAGCGTAAAAAAAGCACAAATACTCAGGAGCACTCTCAATTATGTTTAAGAATGCATTTGCTAACCTGCAAAAGGTCGGTAAATCGCTGATGCTGCCAGTATCCGTACTGCCTATCGCAGGTATCCTGCTGGGTGTCGGTTCTGCAAACTTCAGCTGGCTGCCAGCCGTAGTTTCCCACGTGATGGCCGAAGCAGGCGGTTCTGTCTTTGCTAACATGCCACTGATCTTCGCGATCGGTGTGGCTCTGGGCTTCACCAACAACGACGGCGTATCTGCGCTGGCTGCAGTGGTGGCTTACGGCATCATGGTGAAAACCATGGCTGTGGTTGCGCCGCTGGTTCTGCATTTACCGGCAGAAGAGATTGCCGCGAAACACCTGGCGGACACCGGTGTTCTGGGCGGTATCATCTCCGGTGCGATTGCAGCGTATATGTTTAACCGCTTCTATCGCATCAAGCTGCCTGAGTATCTGGGCTTCTTCGCGGGCAAGCGTTTCGTTCCGATCATTTCTGGTCTGGCAGCGATTTTCACTGGCGTGATCCTGTCCTTCATCTGGCCACCAATCGGTTCCGCTATCCAGACCTTCTCTCAGTGGGCTGCTTACCAGAACCCGGTTGTGGCGTTTGGTATCTACGGCTTCATCGAGCGTTGCCTGGTGCCATTCGGTCTGCACCACATCTGGAACGTTCCATTCCAGATGCAGATTGGTGAATTCACCAATGCCGCAGGCCAGGTGTTCCACGGCGATATCCCACGTTACATGGCGGGCGACCCAACTGCAGGTAAACTGTCTGGTGGCTTCCTGTTCAAAATGTACGGCCTGCCAGCAGCGGCAATCGCTATCTGGCACTCTGCTAAACCAGAGAACCGTGCAAAAGTGGGCGGTATCATGATCTCCGCAGCGCTGACCTCGTTCCTGACCGGTATCACCGAGCCGATCGAGTTCTCCTTCATGTTCGTTGCGCCGATCCTGTACGTGATTCACGCGATTCTGGCAGGTCTGGCATTCCCAATCTGTATCCTGCTGGGTATGCGTGACGGTACGTCCTTCTCTCACGGTCTGATCGACTTCATCGTTCTGTCCGGTAACAGCAGCAAACTGTGGCTGTTCCCAATCGTGGGTGCGTGCTACGCCGTTGTGTACTACACCATCTTCCGCGTGCTGATCAAAGCACTGGACCTGAAAACCCCAGGCCGTGAAGATGCGACAGAAGACAGCAAAGCGGGTGCAACCAGCGAAATGGCGCCGGCACTGGTTGCCGCGTTCGGCGGTAAAGAGAACATCACTAACCTGGACGCGTGCATCACTCGTCTGCGTGTGAGCGTGGCCGACGTCGCGAAAGTAGACCAGCCGGGTCTGAAAAAACTGGGCGCAGCCGGTGTGGTTGTTGCAGGTTCCGGTGTACAGGCAATCTTCGGTACCAAATCCGATAACCTGAAAACCGAAATGGATGAGTACATCCGCAACAGCTAAGTTGTGACCTGGGGAGACTAAGGCAGCCGAATGGCTGCCTTTTTTATTTCTGTCTTAAAAAAACGCACCCGCATGCTTTAACGGTCACTCTTCGTTCAGCTGATGAACATTCAGGAAAGAAATCGGGGGAGGAGGTTGAAAGGACAGGAGAAACTCGCTCATACTCTTGAATTGTGTCACGCACTCAATCAGAGCGTGTGTTAACAGCGATTGCTCGCGCCAGATTAAACAAAAAAGGAAAAGGTCATGGCTGAAGAAACGATTTTCAGTAAAATTATCCGTCGCGAAATTCCGTCGGATATCGTCTATCAGGATGAACTGGTGACGGCTTTCCGGGACATTTCCCCTCAGGCACCGACGCACATCCTTATCATTCCTAATATTCTGATTCCGACCGTAAACGACGTAAAAACCGAGCACGAAGTGGCGTTAGGTCGTATGCTGACGGTGGCCGCGAAAATCGCTGAACAGGAAGGCATTGCTGAAGACGGTTATCGTCTGATCATGAACTGCAACCGTCATGGCGGCCAGGAAGTTTATCATATTCATATGCATCTGCTGGGTGGACGTCCTCTGGGGCCGATGCTGGCACACAAAGGTCTTTGACATGTTTAAAGGGCGTATTGCAGCGCTGATAATGACGATGACGATCGTGGGGTGCAGTTCACGCCCGGCGATCCCCGTGAATGATGAGCAGACGCTGGTGATGGAATCCTCTGTGCTTGCTGCGGGCATTACCGCGCAACAACCCGCGCTGACCATCAGTGAAATCAACTCGTCTGCCTCCTCTACGCTCTTTAATGAAAGACATGAACCAGTAACGGTTCACTACCGTTTTTTCTGGTATGACGCAAGAGGTCTTGAAATGCACCCGCTGGAGGCGGCGCGCAGCGTTACCCTTCCGGCAAGGTCGTCGGTAACGCTCTATGGCAGCGCCAACTATCTGGGTGCGCATAAAGTGAGACTTTATCTTTATCTCTGAGGGGTGAACCTTGATTAAAAATGTGAGCCGTTATGCGCTCGTGACCGCTTTTGCCCTGTTCCTGGCAGGGTGTGTGACCCGTACTGAACAACCGGCGCCTGTGGAAGAGGCTAAACCGGGCACGGAACAGCCAGCGCAGCCAACGCAGCCGCAGCCAACCGTGCCGTCTGTACCGTCTATTCCGGCGCAGCCGGGGCCAATTGAACATCCTGACCAGACGTCGCAGCCCACGCCCCGCGTGCGCCATTACGACTGGAACGGGGCAATGCAGCCGATGGTGGGCAAAATGCTGCAGGCACAGGGTGTGACCGCAGGCAGCGTGTTGCTGGTCGATAGCGTGAACAACCGTACCAACGGTTCTCTGAACGCGGGCGAAGCGACGGAAACCCTGCGCAATGCGCTGGCAAACAACGGTAAGTTTACGCTGGTTTCCGCCCAGCAGCTCGCGGTAGCCAAACAGCAGCTTGGCCTGTCGCCACAGGACAGCCTCGGCACACGTAGCAAGGCGATCGGTATTGCCCGTAACGTGGGCGCACAGTATGTGCTGTACTCTAACGCCACCGGCAACGTGAACACGCCAGCCCTGCAGATGCAGCTGATGCTGGTTCAGACAGGCGAAATCATCTGGTCAGGTAAAGGTGCGGTTACGCAACAATGACAGCACGCGTGACGAGATCCTGACACGCTATTTTCCGCAGTATCGCCTTATCGCGCCGCAGGCCCACTCCGGGCTTGGCGGCGCGAGTTGCATTATTGCGCAGGGTGATCAACGCCTGGTCCTGCGGCAAAATCACGATCCTTTCGCGCCTGCCTCCCATTTTCGTCGTCAGTTTCGTGCCCTGAGACGTCTTCCGTCAGATCTGGTACCCGCTCCCCGTTTTTTCAGACAGGGATGGATGGCCGTTGAGTATCTGGAAGGCGAGGTTAAAAGCGCGCTGCCGGACACGCCACAGCTTGCGGCTATGCTGTATCATTTGCACCGGCAACCCCGTCTGGGATGGCGAATCACGTTATTTCCCTTGCTCGAACATTACTGGCAGCAAGCCCTGCCGGAGAGACGCAGCCCGGCGTGGCTGGCACAGCTCAAACGGCTGCGCAAAACGGGCGAGCCACAGCCGATTCGACTCTCGCCGTTGCACATGGATGTTCATGCCGGAAATATTGTGCATACCCCGGCGGGGATCAGGCTGATCGACTGGGAATATGCCGGAGATGGCGATGTGGCGCTGGAGCTGGCGGCGGTCTGGACGGAAAGCGACGCCGCGCGGCAGGCGCTCATCAGGGACTACGCCAGGCTGGCACAGATTGACGTCGACGCGCTGAAGCGTCAGGTCAGACGCTGGCGACCCTGGGTTGTCATATTAATGGCCGGCTGGTTTGAAATGCGCTACCAGCAGTCCAGAGACAAACATTTTATTGCGCTGGCAGACGATGCCTGGCGTCAGTTACAAACTAAAGGATAAGAGAGGTGGATGTGGGTCCAGTCATGTTGGATGTAGAAGGGTTTGAGCTGGATGCGGAGGAGCGTGAAATTCTGGCGCATCCGCTGGTGGGGGGCCTGATCCTGTTTACCCGCAACTATCACGATCCGGCTCAGTTGCCTGAGCTGGTGCGTCAGATCCGCGCCGCATCGCGCAACCATCTGGTGGTGGCCGTGGATCAGGAAGGCGGACGCGTGCAGCGTTTTCGCGAAGGATTTACCCGTCTGCCGGCGGCCCAGTCTTTTGCCGCACTGCTCGGTACGGAAGAGGGCGGGAAACTGGCGCAGGAGGCCGGCTGGCTGATGGCCAGCGAGATGATTGCCATGGATATCGACATCAGTTTTGCCCCGGTACTGGACGTGGGGCATATCAGCGCCGCCATTGGCGAGCGTTCATACCATGAAGATCCGCGTGTTGCGCTGGCAATGGCAACCCGCTTCATCGACGGCATGCACGCTGCAGGGATGAAAACCACCGGGAAACACTTCCCGGGCCACGGGGCGGTAACGGCGGATTCCCACAAAGAGACCCCGCGTGATCCGCGCCCGGAAGCGGAAATTCGCGCCAAAGACATGTCGGTGTTCCGCTCGCTTATCACCGATAACAAGCTGGACGCCATCATGCCAGCGCACGTGATTTACAGCGACGTTGATCCGCGTCCTGCCAGCGGCTCTCCGCACTGGCTGAAAACCGTTTTGCGCCAGGAGCTGGGCTTCAATGGCGTGATCTTCTCTGACGATTTATCGATGGAAGGGGCGGCGATCATGGGCAGCTATGCTGAACGCGGTCAGGCCTCGCTGGATGCAGGTTGCGATATGATCCTGGTCTGCAATAATCGTAAAGGTGCGGTTAGCGTGCTGGATAACCTGTCGCCGATCAATGCAGAGCGTGTTACACAATTGTATCATAAAGGTTCATTTAGCCGTCAGGAGCTGATGGATTCGGCGCGCTGGAAGACGGTCAACGCCCGGCTTGAAGACCTGAATGAGCGCTGGCAGGCACATAAAGCCAGCCTGTAAACCCTCCCGGAAGGCGTAGCATGGTGAGAAGACGATGATCATCTATTTACACGGTTTTGACTCAAACAGTCCTGGTAATCATGAGAAGGTGCTGCAGCTGCAGTTTATCGATCCGGATGTACGGTTGATCAGCTACAGCACGCGCCATCCGAAGCATGATATGCAGCATCTGCTTAAAGAAGTGGACAAGATGCTGCAGCTTAACGTCGACGATCGACCGTTGATCTGTGGCGTAGGGTTGGGCGGCTACTGGGCAGAGCGGATTGGCTTCCTGTGCGACATCCGCCAGGTGGTATTTAATCCTAACCTTTTCCCGAACGAGAACATGGAAGGCAAGATTGACCGCCCGGAAGAGTATGTCGATATTGCGACCAAGTGCGTCAGCAATTTTCGGGAGAAAAACCGTGACCGCTGCCTGGTGATCCTGTCGCGTAATGATGAGGCACTCAACAGCCACCGGGCTGCAGAACTGCTGCATCATTACTATGAGATCGTCTGGGACGAAGAACAGACCCACAAGTTTAAGAACATCTCTCCGCACCTGCAGCGTATCAAAGCGTTTAAAACGCTGGGTTAAGCCCTGTCAGCAGATCCAGAAGCCCGGATGCGAAAGCGTACCGGGCTTTCTTTTTGACCAGAATTGTCTACTTTTAAGCCATCAAAACTTGATGCATATCAATTTTGGTATGACCAATGCGCCTGACGTGTTATTCTCAATTCACCTGAATGGTTTCAGTGCTGTAACCTGTTGTTAATTAAGGGTTATTTTTATAACTTTTAATTAACAATTGGTTAATAATTTGAGGGGGTCACGTTGACTACGCCATTGAAAAAGATAGTGATTGTAGGCGGTGGTGCTGGCGGGCTGGAGCTGGCGACACAGCTGGGCAAGAAGCTGGGTCGCGGTAAAAAAGCCAAAATTACGCTGGTGGATCGTAACCACAGTCACCTGTGGAAACCGTTGCTGCACGAAGTGGCGACCGGCTCTCTGGATGAGGGTGTGGACGCACTGAGCTATCTGGCACACGCGCGCAACCATCACTTCCAGTTCCAACTGGGCTCGGTGGTGGACATTAACCGTGAAAGCAAAACCATTACTCTGGCAGAGCTGCGTGATGAAAAAGGGGAGCTGCTGGTCCCGGAGCGCAAGCTGGCGTATGACACGCTGGTTATGGCGCTGGGCAGTACGTCTAACGATTTCAACACGCCTGGCGTGAAAGAGCACTGTATCTTCCTTGATAACCCGCACCAGGCGCGTCGTTTCCATCAGGAAATGCTGAACCTGTTCCTGAAGTACACCAGTAATCTGGGGGCGAACGGCAAGGTGAATATCGCCATTGTCGGCGGCGGTGCGACGGGCGTTGAGCTGTCTGCTGAGCTGCACAATGCGGTGAAGCAGCTGCACAGCTACGGCTATAAAGGGTTAACCAACGAAGCGCTGAACGTGACGCTGGTTGAAGCGGGTGAACGCATTCTGCCTGCGCTGCCACCGCGTATTTCCGGCGCGGCGCACAATGAACTGACCAAACTGGGCGTGCGGGTGCTGACACAGACCATGGTGACCAGCGCTGACGAAGGCGGCCTGCACACCAAAGACGGCGAGTACATCAAAGCGGATCTGATGGTCTGGGCGGCAGGTATCAAAGCCCCTGACTTCATGAAAGATATTGGTGGCCTGGAAACGAACCGCATTAACCAGCTGGTGACGGAGCCGACGCTGCAAACCACCCGCGACCCTGACATCTTTGCTATTGGCGACTGCGCTTCCTGCGCGCGTCCTGAAGGTGGCTTCGTGCCGCCGCGTGCTCAGGCCGCTCACCAGATGGCAAGCCTGGTGCTGCACAACATCCTGGCGCAGACCAAAGGTAAGCCAATGAAAGCGTATGTCTATAAAGACCACGGTTCGCTGGTATCGCTGTCCAACTTCTCAACCGTCGGCAGCCTGATGGGTAACCTGATGCGTGGCTCGATGATGGTAGAAGGGCGCATTGCCCGCTTCGTGTATATCTCCCTGTACCGTATGCACCAGATTGCGCTGCACGGCTACTTCAAAACCGGACTGATGATGCTGGTGGGCCGCATCAACCGCGTGATCCGTCCGCGTCTCAAGCTGCACTAATCTTTCACTCCCTCCGGGCTCTCCGGAGGGAGTTTTTAGCATTTCATGCTGCAGATCACAGTTTGAGTGCTTAAGAGTTCTCCTAAATCGACGCTCCCCCCTCGTAATGCCGCTTTTTTGATCCTTTATCTGATTGGCGAGGTCGTGCCTCCATTGCAAAATTGTTACCAATAGCAACAAAGGAGGAAGTCCCGTGAATAAATCAATGTTGGCGGGTATAGGGATTGGTGTTGCGGCTGCGTTAGGTGTGGCTGCCGTTGCCAGTCTCAACGTATTAGATCGCGGCCCGCAGTATGCTCAGGTGGTTTCTGCTACGCCGATTAAAGAAACCGTGAAAACCCCTCGTCAGGAGTGCCGTAACGTCTCGGTAACTCACCGTCGTCCGGTACAGGATGAAAACCGTATTGCCGGTTCTGTTCTGGGAGCGGTAGCGGGTGGCGTGATTGGTCACCAGTTTGGCGGTGGTCGGGGCAGGGATGTGGCGACCGTGGTAGGCGCACTGGGTGGCGGCTATGCCGGTAACCAGGTGCAGGGCGCGATGCAGGATAACGATACCTACACCACCACTCAGCAGCGCTGCAAAACCGTCTATGACAAGTCGGAGAAAATGCTGGGTTATGACGTGACGTATAAAATTGGCGATCAGCAGGGCAAAATCCGCATGGATAAAGATCCCGGCACGCAAATCCCACTGGATGGAAATGGCCAGCTGGTTTTGAATAACAAAGTGTAAAAAATAGATGTTCTCTGAATTTAGCTCCTCATGCGCTCAGGCTGAGGAGCTTTTTTTTTGCATCAGAGTTTGAGGAGCTCAGGCCACAGTCGCAGCGTGGTGTCGCTGATAGTCTGCAGTTTTTCCAGCGAGGCCCCTTCACGGGCGCTGATCGACATCCCCTGCAAAATACAGCTCAGGTATTGCGCCAGCACCTGAGGGTTACAGTGCGCCGGGATTTCACCGCGCTGCTGACGCTGAGCCAGAAACGCGCTGAGCGTCTCCTCCTGCATGGCGTGACGCGATTTCACCGTATTGGCGATCTCTTTTGACGACGCCGCAAGGGTGGCAGAGGTGTTAATCATAAAGCAGCCCGCAGGCGTGTCTTTACTGGTAAAACAGGTTGCGACGGCGGTGAAGTAATCCCGCAGAGCCTGTTCAACGCTTTTTTCTTCACAAAAAAGCTGGGCTTCGTGCTTCGCCGCAAAGCGCGAAATGTATCTGTCCAGCACTGCCCTGAACAGCCCCTCTTTATTGGTAAATTCAGCATACAGCGTCGGCGCTTTGGCTCCGGTGGCTTCCACCAGATCGGAAAGCGAGGTCGCTTCATACCCATGTTGCCAGAAGAGAGTCATGGCCTTATCAAGCGCTGCATCCCTGTCAAACACTTTTGGTCGGCCACGGCTTTTCTTCGCACAACTCGTGACATCGGTTGTCATGTGCCGTTGGTCCTCTGTTGGTTTGTTGAATAACCATTATAAAAATAAACGCAAGCCACCACCAGCGCTGAATGCTTAAAAATAAATTAATCATATGCGTATGAAAATTAACGATTTTAAAAATAACTTAACGCTCATTATAAAATTATGTTGACGCGTGAGCTGGATCACATTTATGATTTACCTATCGATCGTTAACTAAATGGCTAACGACCTCCAAATTCATCTGCAAAAGGTAAAGATCATGAAAAACGTAAAAACTCTCATCGCTGCCGCTGTTCTGAGCTCACTCTCTTTCGCCAGCTTTGCTGCTGTTGAAGTGCAATCCACCCCTGCCGATCAGCATAAAGTCGGGACTATCTCAGCATCTGCCGGGACTAACCTGGGTTCTCTGGAAGATCAGCTGGCGCAAAAAGCGGAAGAAATGGGTGCGAAATCTTTCCGTATCACCTCTGTGACCGGTCCTAACACTCTGCACGGCACAGCTGTTATCTACAAATAAGCTGGGCATAAACCCTCATTTATGCCACTGCAATAAAAAACGCCCTGCACATGTGCAGTAATGCCGATCGTTTAAGAACACTTGAACGATCCTGCCAGTAGGAGACAATCCGGGTTCAGCCCCTCTGAACCCGGATTTTTTTTCGTCTGAATACGATATGGACTTCGTTGTGGATGCTTTCCCGTCCGAACTGAATACCTTTTCCCGCTCTCTGCCTTCTCCTGCGAACCCTATGCGCTTAGTAACTATCAACGTATCAGCTGGCAACCGGGTCATGTATTAACGCCGAATGAGCTGCAGGTGGAAAGTTTTGACCGGGGGCATGAAGTTATTCGCGGCAAAGTGACGGGAACGAGAGATTTTTCTCAGTTGACACTGACCTGGCTTAAATCCCGTAATGAACTTGAAAAGGAGTGGCAGAAAACCGATCCGGTAGGCTACAGCCAGCACTGTTCTATTGTGGCGAGTGAGTTTGCGCCGTCTCATGCGATGGCGTTCGATCTGGCTATCGGCCAGTGCATTTCTTTTGACTATCAGGCAGGCAAGTTCTGGGAGGGATTGTTACACCGCGCGGACTGGCGTGACCCTCAAAATGGTTATCCTTTCGCTAAAGAATATTACCGAACCGGTAAGCTGGATAACGTGACGACAAAATTTTTCATGAACAAGCCGGATGACATTCTGCCAAAAGGTGAGTTCGGTGTGGAAAATCAGTTTAACAATGCTACGGCTGTCAAGCCGTCCCGTGACTTAGCTGCCGGGAATCAGGAGGTGGCAAATCTACAATGGGATATGCCGAAGCCAAAATCTGACAGTAACCTGGGAATAGCGAAACAAAAATCGTGGTGGGAATCATGACAGGGAGACATATATGAGTCTGAAATATACAACGGGTATTAACTTAGTTGCGGTACTGGTAGGTTCCGGTTGCCAGGCTTCAGAGCCGCCGACCCAGGTAGTTTACCGTTTTGATGACCACCGTTACCTGGAATTGAAGGGTTGGGACTGTGAAGGTGAACTCTGGTACACCGATACACAACGGGGTATTCACTCTGAGCCTGTCAGCCAATTTTACCGGATTTACACCAAAAAATTTATTCATCCCTCTGAACATTATATTGCTATTCCTACCTGGGATTCTCCTGGGGCTATGGTTTCGAAAGATTATGGGCAAACTTGGTATCCTTCTTCGTTTGCTCCCAGAGAAAATGAACCTAATGGTGATTCATCACCTCCTTACGACGATATTATTTCCTTCACCGTCGTCAACGAACAGGGGTTTTTACAGACCAAACATCGGCTGTATATGTCGTCCAAGCCGTTTGATGATCCGCGCCTTGCCGCTGGCGGTTCTGGGATTGAATATACCGTGGATGATGGCATGGGCAGCAAAGTTGATGGGAAGCTGGAACCCCGTTCCCCTGGGCCTGCATGGGGGCTGGATTACATCACCAAACAAGGTCTGAAAGAAGATACTGCGCAGTTTAAGGCCAACTATCAGGGCTTACCCGACAAAGTACCGGATGTAAAAGGCTACACCGGCTGGGACCATATGCGCTGCGATATGAATGCAGGAAGGAAAGGATACTGATGAACGGCGTAATTCGACTGAATGACCCGCTGGTGAGCGGCGGAAAAGTGATTAAAGCGTCCGGCGCGCAGTTTATGGGCCTGCCCGTCGCGCTGAAAGGTGATGAGGTGACGTGTCCACAACACAAGGGAACATTCCCCATTAACGAATGCCACCCGACATGGACGATGAACGGCCGTGGCGTGGTCGTGGATGGCTGTAAAGCGGCGTGCGGCTGTGCCATTCGCACCACACTCCCCACTGCGGGGGCTGTGTGATGAACTGGTGGCTTTACCCTAAGCAGAACGAATTTAAACATGACTTTCCCGCTATGGGTGTGTGTGTTGTCTATGTGCTCGTGGTGATTGTTTGTATTGGTATCCGGGCTGTCACCTGGCCGGGTAATAAACATGTTGATTCAAGTTTCCTTATTGATGCCGTGGTAATACCTGTCGCTGCAGTAACCTTTTTAGTACAGGCGTTCTGTATGGCGTATAACGCGAACAGACACTACATAGAAACGCGCTTATTGATTGCGGCACGGCAGGAATACAAGGTTGTCAGCTATGCCAGGAGTAACATCATCCTGGCTGGCTGGTCGATACTGACCCCGCCAAAGGCAACAAAGGAACTGGCGCTGAACATGCTGAAACTGGAGGGGGAGTTTCCGCTGGCCGCCAAAATACCGTTGAAAATTGAACTGGATAAATCATTCGATTTCACGCGGGCCGGGCAGGCTATTATCCACGTCCTGGAGCCGATGGTGGAAAAACTCTCTCGGTACAGGCAGATAGAAGCGCTTGTATGGGTGCGGGGTGGGGATGAATCCTGTAGCGATGAACTCCGGCGTGTGCTTGAACGTTCTGGGATCTCGACCAAAAAAATCACATTTTTACCTGAATGCCCGGATTATACGTTAGTCACAGAGTGGATAAAACAGACGAACGGCTACGTCGTTGAACGCCTGCTTATCTGTGTCGATTTGCATTCTGAAGAAGGGGAATGCAAGTGGATGGAGAATGCTACCGCGCTTCTCCTGACGAATTACTACGTTAAAACGGCAGGAGAAAAACCTGTTTATCTTTATCAACCTATGACGGCGGTTACTGACGTAGAAAGAGCGGTACCTGTTTATCTGCGTGCGGAGGTTGTCAGCAAACCCAAACAGATCTGGTATACCGGTTTATCGCGCACAGAGAAGTATCCGCTGCTGGAAGTGCTGGACGAAAAGAAAGTCGTACCGGAACGACTGGAACTTGAAATGTCGCTCGGTGAGCATTCTGCAGGGTATTCGTGGCTGGCGCTGGCGCTGGCATCAGATGCAGTGACGTATGCACAGGGAGACCAGTTTGTGGCGGCATCCGAACAGAAAAAGTTTTCTATAACGGCGGTATCATCCAGATTAACCCATCAGCCCGATTATCCGACGGAAAAAATGTACACGCCACCGTGGTCTTCCGCCGGAATATCAGGAATGATGTTATTTTTCGCTGTGATATTAACTATGTGTAGTTTCAGCGTTAACGAGGGTAAAGAGATTTCTGGCTGGTTCCTGGTTATTCTGTTCGTAATATGTACTGGATTGTTTACGGCTGCAGGGGTATTTATCACCTGGCTACAGGGTGATAAGGCTTACCAGCACATGGGGATGTAATAATGGATGAACTAATTGCTCTCATTTTACCTTATAAAGCTGTATTTTACAGAAATCGACCATTTATATATTTCGATACGTATCCCTTCCCGACGAAAATACTATATTAATGTGTCGCGCTGAAAAATTTCACAGATTAAGTTTAAGCAGCAGCTCGTTACCACCTCCTGCGACCCCGGGATATCCTGCCAGAAAAAAGAAAGCACCGACGATACGATCGTTCGGTGCTTTATGTACCGCCTGAATATCCTTTCAGCTTTACGTCACGCTAGCCTTAAATGAACGGACACGTGCAGGGCGTTTTTCTTTCTGAATTACAGCGACTGCTGGACGACATCGTGATGCCGGGTGACATCGGTCGGCATTCCTGAACGAGCCTCCATGGCGCGCTCCATGACGGTGCCATCGGTGTTCGCATTGGTTTTAAAGCTCACCATGGCAGCATTCAGGTTGATGGGCAGCGTCTGCGGATCGTCGCCAATGTTTTTCGACAGCGGCTGGTGAATTTCAACCAGCCGCACGCCGCCTAGCTCCTCAGAAACCTTGATCGGCGTGTTGATGATATTCACTTTGGTTCCCGGCGTAACGACGTTAAACAGTGTTTTGATGTCGTCATCGCGCAGACGAATACAGCCGGAGCTGACGCGCATGCCGATGCCAAAGTCCGCATTGGTGCCATGCAGCAGATAGACGCCACCGTAGGCCGCCAGGCGGATGGCATGGTGCCCCATCGGGTTATCCGGGCCTGCCGGCACCACGGCGGGAAGATCGATACCCTGTGCCTTATAGCGGGCACGAATGTTGGCCGTCGGGGTCCAGGTAGGGTTCGCTCGTTTATCCGAGACGGTGGTGACCATCGTCGGCGTCAGGGTGTCGCCGCCCAGCTGGCCAATCCCGATAGGGTAGACGGTCACTTCCTTTTTGCCCGGTGGATAATAATAGAGACGTAACTCCGCCAGGTTTATCACGATCCCCTCCCGCGGGGCATCCGGCAGCAGAGTTTGTAACGGGATGGTCAGTACGCTGCCCGCGCGGGGGACGTACGGGTCAACCCCCGGGTTGGCCTGCAGCAACGCCAGAAAACCAACGTTATATTTTTTGGCAATCGCTTCCAGTGAACCACCGTTGTTTTCAACCACATGAAAGCGGTTTTCCCCGACCACCTTGCTGCCAGGAGGGGGAAGGGGCCAGGTGTTTGCCCGGGCGGGAAGGGCCACCGCGACGGTGGCTGCCAGCGCAAACAAGGTTATCCAGCGAGTCATACGCATAGAGATCGTCATCACCATAATCCATATAAATGATAAGGCTATTGTTTTATAAGGGGTTAACGATAATTATGGCGAATGGGTGTGTCGGGAAGATCGGGTGAAGTGCAAAGAGTTTGTAAATTGTCCCCCCGCAACAGGACATTAAAGGGGGGAAGGGGCGTCAGGCGATCGCGTTCTCTTCCAGCTGGCGCATAAAATTACGCACCCAGTCCATCCGGGTTTTGCGCTCCGTCAGCTCCTGGGTAAATCTCAGACGTGTCGGGCCATCCAGGCGGAAATGCTGCGGCTGTTTTTGCAGCAGACCGATCAGCCACATCGGGTTGACGTGGTTCTTCTCGGCGAATTCAATCACGCCGCCTTTTTCGTTGCCTTCAAGCTTCCGAATGCCCAGCTTCTGTGCCTGTTGACGCAGACGCGCGATATCCAGCAGATTTCTCGCCGCATCGGGCAGCAGGCCAAAGCGGTCAATCAGCTCCACCTTAATCTCTTCCAGCTCGTTTTCCGTCTTCGCACTGGCGATGCGCTTATAGAACGACAGACGGGTATTCACATCCGGAATGAAATCGTCCGGCAGCAGGGAAGGCATACGCAACTCGACCTCGGTCTGCTGGCTGGTGAGATCCTCCAGCGACGGTTCGCGTCCGGCCTTCAGGGCATCGACTGCGTTCTCCAGCAGTTCCATATAGAGCGTGAAGCCGTTGGTCTCCATGGAGCCGCTCTGGTCTTCCCCCAGCAGTTCACCGGCACCGCGGATCTCCAGATCGTGCGTGGCCAGCGCAAAGCCTGCCCCAAGATCTTCCAGCGAGGCGATGGCTTCCAGGCGCTTTTGCGCGTCGGTGGTCATCGCTTTCGGGTGCGGGGTCAGCAGCCAGGCGTAAGCCTGGTGGTGCGAACGTCCGACGCGGCCGCGCAGCTGGTGGAGCTGCGCCAGACCGAAGTGATCCGCGCGCTCGATAATAATCGTGTTCGCTGTCGGGATGTCGATCCCGGTTTCAATGATGGTGGTACACACCAGCACGTTAAAGCGCTGGTGGTGGAAGTCGTTCATCACCCGCTCCAGCTCGCGCTCGCGCATCTGCCCGTGACCGATGGCAATGCGCGCTTCCGGCACCAGCTCCGCCAGCCGGTCTGCCGCCTTCTGGATATTTTCCACGTCGTTGTAGAGGTAGTAGACCTGTCCCCCGCGCAGCACTTCACGCAGAATGGCCTCACGTACCACCAGATTATCGTACTCACGGACAAAGGTTTTTACCGCCAGACGGCGCGCAGGCGGCGTGGCGATAATCGACAGATCGCGCATGCCGCTCATCGCCATATTGAGCGTACGTGGAATAGGCGTCGCGGTCAGGGTCAGGATATCGACGTCGGCGCGCATCGCCTTGATCCGCTCTTTATGACGCACCCCGAAGCGGTGCTCTTCGTCGACAATCAGCAGCCCCAGATCTTTCCACTTCACGTCGCTTTGCAGCAGCTTGTGGGTGCCAATCAGAATGTCGATCTTACCCTCGCTTGCCTGTTCCAGAATCTGCGTCTGCTCTTTGGTACTGCGAAAACGCGACAGCATCTCGATGCGTACCGGCCAGTTGGCGAAGCGGTCGCGGAAGTTGTCAAAGTGCTGCTGGGCGAGCAGAGTGGTTGGCACCAGTACCGCCACCTGCTTGTTATTTTCGACCGCAAGGAAGGCGGCACGCATTGCCACTTCGGTTTTGCCGAAGCCGACGTCGCCGCACACCAGCCGATCCATTGCCAGCGGCTGGCACATATCGCTCAGCACGGCGTTAATGGCCTGTGCCTGATCCGGCGTGGTTTCAAACGGGAAACTGTCGCAGAACAGCTGATACTGCTCTTTATCATGCTTAAAGGCGAAGCCCTCTTTGGCCGCGCGTTGCGCGTAGATGTCCAGCAACTCGGCTGCCACATCGCGCACTTTTTCCGCCGCTTTCTGGCGCGCGCGCGCCCAGGCGTCACCGCCCAGTTTATGCAGCGGCGCATTCTCCTCGGCGCCCCCCGCATAGCGGCTGATCAGATGCAGGGAAGAGACCGGTACATAGAGTTTGGCGTCGTTAGCGTAGGTCAGCATCAGGTATTCACCTTTGATACCGCCCGCTTCCAGCGTCGTCATTCCCTGGTAACGACCCACGCCGTGTTCAAGGTGAACAATCGGCTGGCCCGGATGCAGCTCGGCCAGGTTGCGGATCAGCGTGTCCGGATTGATGGTACGACGGCTGTCCTGGCGGCGACGCGCGACGCGTTCGCCCAGCAGGTCGCTTTCGCAAATCAGTGCCAGGTTGTTAAGCGTATCAATAAATCCATGCTCGGCGGCGCCGATCATCAGGTAACGACCGTTGCCGGTCGCCTCGCTCAGACGCAGGATGCGCTTCGGCGCCACTTTAATGCGCCCCAGTAGCTCACCGAGCGCTTCACGGCGGCCCTCACTCTCTACGGAAAACACCACCGGGCCGGTAAAGGATTCCAGGAACTTGCGCAGATTTTCCAGCGGAGATTTCTGCTGTGCCTGAACGGCCAGATCCGGCAGCGCCTGGAAGGCGAGGTTGGTGTTGGCGGCCTTATCGGCAAGCGAATTGGTCTTGAGCTGCACTCGCGGCCAGCGCTTCAGCTCGGCGTTGAGCTCATCGGTACGCAGCCACAGCGCTTCCGGCGGCAGCAGCGGGCGCATCGGGTCAACGCCGCGGTTTTCAAAGCGGGCGCGGGTTTCGCTTTCAAAGCGGCTCGCGCTGGCGTCGATATCGCCGGTGTTCACAATCAGCGTGTTCGCCGGGAAGTAACTGAACAGGGACGGCAGCGGCTCGTTAAAGAACAGCGGCTGCCAGTATTCGATGCCGGCAGGCAACGTGCCTTTGCTGACCTGCTGGTAAATGTGTTCGGCGTCACGCTTCACCTCGAATTTATCGCGCCACTGGCTACGGAACAGTTCGATGGCGGTTTTGTCCGTCGGGAACTCATGTGCGGGCAATAAATTAATGGACTCGACCTCCTCCAGCGTGCGCTGGGTGTCGGCGTCGAATACCCGCAGACTGTCGATTTCATCATCGAAGAAGTCGAGACGATACGGCTGGTCGCTACCCATCGGATAGAGGTCAAGCAACGCGCCGCGGGTCGCGTATTCCCCGTGCTCCATCACCTGATCGACATGGCGATAACCGGCGCCGTCAAGCTGCTCGCGCAGGGCATCACGGGACAGGCGCTGGCCTTTTTTCATCACCAGCGCATGACCATGCAGATAGCTGTGCGGGCAGACGCGCTGCATCAGGGTGTTCACCGGCACAATCAGCACACCGCGCTGCATGGTCGGCAGCTGATAGAGCGTCGACAGGCGCGAGGAGATGATCTCCTGATGCGGAGAGAAGCTGTCATACGGCAGCGTTTCCCAGTCGGCCAGGCTGAACACCAGGTTATCGGTGAACTGGCGAATTTCGTCGTGCAGGCGCAGGGCGTTTTGCATATCCGGGGCAACCAGGATCACCGGGCCAGGATGGCGCTCAGCAATTTCTGCCACCAGCGTGGCGCACGCCGCGCCCGTGAGTTCACCCAGCTGGCGCTGGTCGCCCGCTTTGACAGGTAAGGAATAACGATAGTGTTCAGGCATGGCTTTGTCAGAGTCTCTTATGGATATACCAACAGTATTGGGGCATATCACTGATACGCAATGTCTTTATTATCCTCGATCGTTTTACATAAGCAAATCGTAAGCGCAGGGTGGGGCTGTACGCCCCCGAGACGGGGGCGGAAAGGGGATTAACGGGTGGTTGGTGACAGCGTGAGCGTTGAGGGCGGGGAGAAGAAAATGTCCCCAAACAGGGCGGTAGAGAGTTTACGCACCCCAAGCCCGGCCAGGGTACAGATAAGCAGGCTGGCAAACGGGTAGACCAGAATCAGGGAAAGCTCTGCCCAGACCGGCCAGTATGCGGCATTCATTTCGCCAATCAGGACCAGGCTGAAGGCCTCAATGAGGATGCGATGGGTGGTATAAATCGCAATGGTGTTAGAGCCAATCACGTTCAGCAGGTTATTCGGTTGAACGGCATAGCGCTGCTCCAGGCTGTAGAACAGCTTCATGATCAGCACAATCGACAACAATGAGAGCAGCAGCGGAACATTAGCAAACCACAGTACCACGGCGACAGCAGCGAAAGCGCCAGTTGCCAGCCAGGTGCGGCGCAGGCTTAGATTTTTCATCCATGCCATTAGCTCAGCGCCATACCACGCCCCGAGGCTGTAGTAGACCATATTGCGTACCACGCTGTTCATCCCCCACCACGGCAGCGGCAGGAAGTTAATCGCGATGCTCGCCAGCGCCAGCAGTCCCAGCACCGGCAGCTTCCAGCGGCTGAGCAGTTTACACAGCGTGAAATAGACTACCAGGGCGTACAGATACCACAGGCTGGTACTGGCGGTGAGCATCCCCAGAACAAATCCTGAGAGCGAGTCGGCGTAGGCCGCGTTCGATGAGGTGGCAAGCTCACGCTCCGGCGCCAGCCAGGCATTCAGGTGGCTCAGCGCCTGCCACTGCAGGATGCCCCACAGGGCCAGCACCCAGACGATACTCCAGATGCGTTTGTCGAGACTGGTCCGCCAGTCTACCTCGTCAATATAACGACGAATCAGATAGCCGGAAATAAAGAAGAAGACCGGCATACGGAACGGTGCGAGATAAAGGTTAAAGTAGATCCAGCATTTGGCGAGAAGCCCGGAGAGCGGGTGTTGCAGCCCGTTCAGGTGCGGATAAAACGTGATGACCGAATGATAGATAACCACCAGGCAGATACACAGCCCTTTTATCTGGTTAATCCATAATGCTTTTTGCTTCATTGTTCGCAGCTACCTTATTGCCATAAACGAACGAGCAATTGTTCAAAAACGGAACCGGGATGTAATGGGTAACAGTCTGTATCAGGAGGTTTTTCGGAAAAGGTGGAGGTTGCGAGGTGCGGTTTCAGCCATTAGTACCCTGATTTATCTGAATTTTTCGGAAAAATGATTACCAAAGCTTACGGTTTCAGTCATTTACGCTTAACGGATTCGCTTATATACTCGTGGGTCTGCTATCAGCAAACAGACGGACTTCATGTATCAACCTGTCGCACTCTTCATAGGCTTACGCTACATGCGTGGGCGCGCCGCGGACCGCTTCGGTCGCTTTGTCTCCTGGCTTTCGACTATTGGCATTACGCTTGGCGTGATGGCACTGGTGACGGTGCTTTCCGTCATGAATGGCTTTGAGCGCGAGCTGCAAAACAACATCCTGGGGCTGATGCCGCAGGCCGTTCTCTCATCCACTCACGGTTCGGTTAACCCACAACAGCTGCCGGAAAGCGCGGCGAAGTTACAGGGTGTCACGCGCGTTGCGCCACTGACGACCGGCGACGTGGTGCTGCAAAGCGCCCGCAGCGTGGCGGTCGGCGTGATGCTGGGGATTGACCCGGCGCAAAACGATCCGCTGACGCCATATCTGGTTAACGTGAAGCAGACCGATCTGCAAGCGGGAAAATACAACGTGATTCTCGGTGAACAGCTTGCTGGCCAGCTCGGCGTCAACCGCGGCGACCAGCTGCGCGTGATGGTGCCTTCGGCCAGCCAGTTTACGCCGATGGGGCGCCTGCCAAGCCAGCGCCTGTTCACCGTGGTTGGCACTTTTGCGGCCAACAGTGAAGTCGATGGTTATCAGATGCTGGTTAACATCCAGGACGCGTCACGCCTGATGCGCTACCCGGCCGGGAATATCACCGGCTGGCGTCTGTGGCTCGACGCGCCGCTGAAAGTCGATACCCTCAGCCAGCAAAAGCTGCCGGACGGCACGAAATGGCAGGACTGGCGCGAGCGCAAGGGCGAGCTGTTCCAGGCCGTGCGCATGGAAAAAAACATGATGGGGCTGCTGCTGAGCCTGATCGTGGCCGTGGCTGCCTTTAACATCATCACCTCGCTGGGGCTGATGGTGATGGAAAAGCAGGGCGAAGTCGCCATTCTGCAAACCCAGGGACTCACGCCGCGCCAGATCATGGCGGTCTTTATGGTGCAGGGTGCCAGCGCCGGGATCATCGGCGCGCTGCTCGGTGCCGTGCTGGGTGCGCTGCTTGCCAGTCAGCTAAATAATTTAATGCCGATCATTGGTGCATTGCTCGATGGCGCGGCGCTGCCGGTGGCTATCGAGCCGCTGCAGGTGATCGGTATTGCGCTGGCCGCGATGGCCATTGCGCTGCTTTCTACGCTTTATCCTTCCTGGCGCGCTGCCGCCACTCAACCCGCTGAGGCTTTACGTTATGAATAAGATCCTGTTGCAATGCGACAACCTGTCCAAACGCTATCAGGAAGGCTCTGTGCAGACTGACGTGTTGCACAATGTGAGCTTCAGCGTGGGTGAAGGCGAGATGATGGCGATTGTCGGCAGCTCCGGCTCCGGTAAAAGTACCTTATTACATCTGCTGGGCGGGCTGGACACGCCCACCAGCGGCGACGTGATTTTCTCCGGCCAGCCGATGAGCAAGATGTCTTCCACGGCGAAAGCGGACCTGCGTAACCGCGAGCTGGGCTTTATCTACCAGTTCCACCACCTGCTGCCGGATTTTACGGCGCTGGAAAACGTGGCGATGCCGCTGCTGATTGGTAAAAAGAAACCGGCAGAAATTAATGCCCGTGCCAGCGACATGCTGAAAGCGGTAGGGCTGGGCCATCGCGGTAACCACCGTCCGTCGGAGCTCTCCGGCGGTGAGCGTCAGCGTGTAGCCATTGCCCGTGCGCTGGTGAACAACCCGCGTCTGGTGCTGGCGGATGAGCCTACCGGTAACCTCGATGCGCGTAACGCCGACAGTATTTTCCAGCTACTGGGCGAGCTGAACGCCTCGCAGGGCACTGCGTTTCTGGTGGTCACCCATGACCTGCAGCTGGCAAAACGCATGGGGCGTCAGCTTGAGATGCGCGACGGCCATCTGAACGCGGAACTGACCCTGATGGGAGCAGAGTAATGGCGTCACCGTTATCGTTACTCATCGGTTTACGTTTTAGCCGCGGTCGCCGTCGTGGCGGCATGGTGTCGCTGATCTCCGTTATCTCGACCATCGGTATTGCGCTGGGCGTGGCAGTGCTGATTGTGGGCCTGAGCGCCATGAACGGCTTTGAGCGCGAGCTGAATAATCGCATTCTGGCGGTTGTGCCGCACGGGGAGATCGAGCCGGTTAACCAGCCATGGACAAACTGGAACGATGCGCTCACCAAAGTTGAAAAAGTGCCGGGCATTGCCGCGGCTGCGCCCTACATTAACTTTACCGGGCTGGTGGAGAGCGGGGTAAACCTGCGCGCCATTCAGGTGAAAGGGGTCAATCCCGCTCAGGAAGCGCGTCTCAGTGCGCTGCCGAACTATGTGCAGAACGGCGCGTGGGCCAACTTCAAGGCTGGCGAGCAGCAGATCATCATGGGTAAAGGCGTTGCCGATGCCCTGAAGGTGAAGCAGGGAGACTGGGTGTCGATCATGATCCCGAACGCCAGCGCCGATCATAAATTGCAGCAGCCTAAACGCGTGCGCCTGCACGTCACCGGTATTCTTCAGCTGAGCGGCCAGCTTGACCATAGCTTTGCAATGGTGCCGATGGAGGATGCGCGGCAGTATCTCGATATGGGCAACAGCGTGACGGGCATTGCCATCAAGGTTAACGACGTCTTTAACGCCAACAAACTGGTGCGCGATGCGGGCAGCGTGACCAATAACTATGTCTACATCAAGAGCTGGATCGGCACGTACGGTTATATGTACCGTGATATCCAGATGATCCGCGCCATCATGTATCTGGCGATGGTGCTGGTGATTGGGGTGGCGTGTTTTAATATCGTCTCGACGCTGGTGATGGCGGTCAAAGACAAGAGCGGTGACATTGCCGTGCTGCGTACCCTGGGGGCAAAAGACGGTCTTATTCGCGCCATTTTTGTCTGGTACGGTTTGCTGGCGGGGCTGCTCGGCAGCGTGTGCGGCGTGGTGATTGGCGTGGTAGTTTCCCTGCAGCTGACGCCAATTATCAATGGCATAGAAAAGCTGATTGGTCACCAGTTCCTGTCGGGTGATATCTATTTTATTGACTTCCTGCCGTCTGAACTGCACTGGCTGGACGTTTTTTATGTGCTGGTTACAGCACTTTTACTGAGTCTGCTGGCAAGCTGGTACCCGGCGCGTCGCGCAAGCCGAATTGATCCGGCGAGGGTATTAAGTGGCCAGTAATTTCGTCATGATCTAGCGGCTTTCAGGCCGCCAGGTTAAAAGAGGAATGCGTTATGTATTACGGATTTGATATTGGCGGCACCAAGATTGCGCTCGGCGTATTTGATAAAGACCTCAAACTGCAGTGGGAAACCCGCGTTCCCACGCCGCGCGACAGCTACGACGAATTTTTAACCGCCATTGCCGCGCTGGTGGCCCAGGCCGATGAACGCTTTGGCGTGAAAGGCAGCGTTGGCATTGGTATTCCGGGGATGCCCGAAACCGACGACGGCACGCTGTATGCCGCCAATGTGCCTGCCGCCAGCGGCAAACCGCTGCGCGCCGATCTCTCCGCTCTTCTTGAACGCGACGTGCGTTTAGACAACGATGCCAACTGCTTTGCGCTCTCTGAAGCCTGGGATGATGAATTCCGTCGCTATCCGCTGGTGATGGGGCTGATCCTCGGTACCGGCGTGGGCGGGGGGATTGTCATCAATGGGAAGCCCATCACTGGCCGCAGTTACATCACCGGCGAGTTTGGTCATATCCGCCTGCCGGTGGACGCGCTGGAGGTGGTGGGCCGTGATTTTCCGTTAACCCGCTGCGGCTGTGGTCAGCACGGCTGTATTGAGAACTACCTGTCAGGTCGCGGGTTTGCATGGCTTTACGAACACTTCTATCATCAGAAACTTGAGGCCCCTCAAATCATTAGCCTGTGGGGGCAAGGGGATGCGCAGGCGCGTGAGCACGTCGAGCGCTATCTGGATCTGCTGGCGGTATGTCTGGGAAATATTCTCACCATCGTCGACCCGGATCTGCTGGTGATTGGGGGAGGGCTTTCAAACTTTACCGCGATTACGGAACGGTTGTCCGGGCGTTTGCCCCGACATTTATTGCCGGTTGCCCGCGTGCCGCGTATCGAACGTGCGCGACACGGGGACGCAGGAGGCATGCGCGGAGCCGCATTCCTTCATCTCACCGATTAGTTTACGAGGTTTCTATGCTGTCGCGTCGCCAGGGTCGACTCAGCCGTTTTCGCAAAAACAAACGCCGCTTACGTGAGCGCTTGCGCCAGCGGATCTTTTTCAGAGACAGAATAATGCCAGAAGCGATGGATAAACCCAGAGTGGTGGTGCTGACCGGAGCGGGGATCTCCGCAGAGTCAGGAATTCGAACCTTCCGTGCGGCGGATGGGTTGTGGGAAGAGCACCGCGTGGAGGATGTGGCCACGCCGGAAGGTTTTGCCCGCGATCCGGACCTCGTGCAGGCGTTTTACAACGCCCGCCGTCGCCAGCTTCTCCAGCCAGAGATTGCCCCGAATGCGGCGCATCTGGCGCTGGCAAAGCTGGAGGAGACGCTGGGCGATCGTTTTCTGCTGGTGACGCAGAATATCGATAACCTGCATGAGCGGGCCGGTAACAGGAACATCATCCATATGCACGGTGAGCTGCTCAAAGTTCGCTGCGCATGGAGCGGTCAGGTGCTGGACTGGAAAGAGGACGTGCTGCCAGAGGATAAATGCCACTGCTGCCAGTTCCCGTCACGCCTGCGTCCGCATGTCGTCTGGTTTGGCGAGATGCCGCTGGGCATGGATGAGATCTACAGCGCGCTGGCGATGGCCGACGTATTTATCGCCATCGGCACATCCGGTCATGTTTATCCGGCGGCGGGATTCGTTCACGAAGCGCGACTGCACGGTGCGCATACGGTGGAACTCAACCTTGAGCCAAGCCAGGTGGGCAGCGAGTTTGAAGAGAAGCACTACGGCCTGGCCAGTGCCGTCGTCCCGGCGTTTGTCGACAAGCTGTTGAAAGGGCTGTAACGGCAATCGCGTGAAAAGGCACCCGTCCTGCGGGTGCCTTATTTTTTATGAATGAAAGAACGCCAGCGTCTTCTCCAGCGATTTAGCCTGCTCATCCAGCGACAGCGCCGCCGCAGAGATCTGCTGAACCAGAGAGGCGTTCTGCTGGGTTGTGCTGTCCATCTGGTTAACGGCGGTGCTGACCTGGCTAATCCCCCGATTCTGTTCGTCCAGCGCCTGAACAATATCGTTGATGACCAGATGCACGTGCGATACCGCCTCAATCACCTGTTTCATCATCGCACCGGTTTCATTGACCAGCGCGACGCCTTTGCTGACGCGACCAGAGGACTCGGCAATCAGCTGAGAGATCTCTTTTGCCGCGTTAGCGCTTCGCTGAGCCAGATTACGAACTTCGCCTGCCACCACTGCAAAACCGCGTCCCTGTTCTCCAGCCCGTGCTGCTTCAACGGCCGCATTCAGCGCCAGGATATTAGTCTGGAAGGCGATACCATCCACGATGCTGTTAATCTCACCGATCTTACGTGCACTCTCATCAATCTCCCCGATCACAACGACCACGTCGTTCACCAGCGTTTCGCCATGTCCGGCGAGCGTCGCGGCGCGATCGGTCAGCGTGGTCGCCTTGTGCGCATTGTCGGCATTATTCTTCACCGTGACCGAAATCTCTTCCATACTGGCAGCCGTTTCAACAATAGCTGCTGCCTGCTCTTCGGTACGCGAGGCGAGGTCAAGATTGCCCGCCGAAATTTCGCTGGTGCCACCGTGGACGGAATGGCTGGCTTCGCTGATATTGTCAACGATGCGCTTGAGCTGCCTCTGCATGGTATGCAGAGCGTAAAAAATACTTTCGGTATCCCCGGAACGCACCGGGATAGTGTTATTCAGATCCCCGCGGGCGACAGCCAGGGCGATCCCGGCCGCCTCCGAAGGTTCACCCCCCACCGGGCGGTCAACTTTACGGGTAAAGATTTGGGCCATCACCAGGCTAACCGCAACGATGCTTAACACCATCAGGACGATGGCTTTCAGTAAAAATGCGCGCGCTTCGGCCATCACTTCGCTGACCGGCGTGACAATGGCGAGTTTCCATGGCGTCTGGCTGTTACCGACGGCGATCGCCTGCCAGGTGATAAACACCTCCTCTTTCAGCAGCGGATCGTTTATCCGAATAACCTCATGACCGGCAATTTTGCCCGCGTAAGGCTTGCCTGCAGCACGTTTGTCCGGGCTGGACACCACCTTGTTACCTGCTGAAAGGAGCAGGGCGTAGCCGGTGCCATTCCACGGTTTAATCGCCCCAATCATGGCTTGCAGGGTGGCAAGGGAGAAGTCAGAGGTGACCGAACCCAGGAACTGACCGTCACGCATGATGGGCGCGGCAATTGAGGTGAGCATCACGTCTACGCCGTTGTAGGGGTAAATATAGGGCTCGATGATCACGTCTTTAAGCCGTTGCTTCGGCAGCAGATAGTAATCCCCACTGCCGGGCGTTTCGAAATCCGTCAGCAGGTGCAATGCCGGTTTGCCGGTGGCGTCGCGGTCGACATAGTGGGCGTAGCGCCCGGCAGGATCTTCACCGCTTTGACCGGCAAATGTCGTGTCTTTATCGTCGAACGCGTTGGGCTCAAAGGCCATCGACATAGAAAGAAACTGGGGATGAGCTGAGAGGTAATGGATAAGCAACTGGTTGAGACTCTGGCGATCGGCTATCCCCGCATCGTGCAGTGCCAGGGCGCTGTTGCCCATGTCCCGGGCGGCAGCCAGGGCGGCGTCCAGCTGTTTACCAACCTGCAAAGACTGTACCTCGGCGATTTGACGGATATGTTTTTTGGCCAGAATTTCCTGCTGTGCCATCCACTGCCACATCATAAACCCGATCGTTGCCGTAAAGCCCACCGTCACGGTAAGGAAAATGGACAATAGCATCAACGTCTTGACGCTTATTTTTTGTTTTCGGACCATGGCGTTTTTCATTCTCATCTCCCGTAATGTTGTGCATGTCGGGCAAGCACATATGACTTATCGGATATTTTCTCCTTTTTCTGTAGAGCGCCGGGTATATTTAATTTAAATCACCGGATATTAAACCCGGTTAATTAGTGTGGATGCTTTTATTTTGTGCATTAAATCAAAATAGCACTCGATAATGCTCGTTATAGTCGTGTAGAAAGAGGATGCTAATAAATATTAAGTTGTAGAGGAGGATGGGATATGTACGGATTTATTGCGCGACAACCCATTTTTAACCCAGAGATGAAAACGGTGGCCTATGAGCTGCTCTTCAGAGACGGGATGACAAACCGTTTTCCGGATGTGTCGGCGGAGTATGCCACCTCCAGAATGATTTCCGACCAGTTCTTATGTGTGCCTTCTCAGCGCATCGCCGGGACACATACGTCGTTTATCAACTTCCCTTCACGCATGGTCATTGACCGCAGTGGTGAAGCGCTCGATAAAGAGCATGTGGTTATTGAGATCCTGGAGGATGCTGTGCCGGGGGATGAACTCTTGCAGGCCGTTAAGGAGATGAACGCGCAAGGTTATCAGTTTGCGCTTGATGATTTCACCCTTGCACCTGAATGGGATGCTTTTTTACCTTATATTTCCATCCTGAAATTCGATGTCAGAAATTACACCTTAGCGCAAATTAAAACGTATCTGAAAGAGCGTAAACATCTGACCGGACATATTAAATATCTCGCTGAAAAAATTGAGACTAAAGAGGAATTCAAACAATACAGGGAAGAGGGATTTTCCCTGTTTCAGGGTTATTTTTTCTGCCGTCCGGAGGTCATTAAATATAAACGGTTGTCGCAAAATCAGCTGGCGATTTTCCGTCTGCAAATGGAAGTGGGTCGCAATAAACCTGATTTTCGCATCATCGAGTCGTTGATTAAAACCGACCTGACGCTCTCCTGGAAAATCATGCGCTACATGAAACACACCGCATTTAAACATATCGGTGCCTGTAATTTCAGTAAGTTGACGCTGAGTGAGGTGCTGAGATACCTCGGAGAAAACCAGCTAAGACGGTTTGTTGCCGTCGTGGTCCTGGCGAGTGCAGGGAATGATACCGTCAGCGAGCTCTACCCCTTGAGTATGATGCGCGGGAAGTTCTGCGAACTGATCGCAGAGACGATGAACGAGCCGACGCTGGCTGAAAATGCGTTTATGTGCGGTTTGTTTTCACTGCTCGATACCCTCCTTGAGCTGCCGATGGCAGAATTGATGAAGCAAATTGCGGTGCCGCAGAATGTGAGCAATGCGTTGTGCCATCAGGAGGGACAGTTAGCCGATATGGTCACGCTTTGCCGTTACTACGAACAGCAACAATGGGAGGAGGCGGCCACGGTCCGTGAGGCGCTGGGTTTGTCGGATGAGGCGGTAGTTGAGGCGATGAGAAAAGCGACCCTCTGGGCAGGGGAGAATGCGGTCAGTTAATCCTTCCTCACGCCGTGCAGGCGGCGCGAGGAAGAACGCGATACCGTTTATCGGCCCGCTTTTAATTTCTGGTAATACTCTTCATAGAGGCGGCTGGCGTCGCCGACATCATTCTGCCACTCCCCTTTGCTGATGGTCTGGGCATCCGGATAAAGCGATTTATCATTCGCCACCTCTGGCTTCAGCAGCTTGCGCGCAGCCAGGTTGGGCGTTGGGTAGCCAATCGTCTCAGCAACCTGTTTCGCCACGTCCGGACGCAGCAGGAAGTTAATCAGCTTTAGCGCACCGTCCACGTTTTTCGCATTGGCCGGGATAGCGAGGCTATCCATCCAGAAGATCCCGCCTTCCTTCGGCCAGACCACCTCAAGCGGCGTGCCGGCCTGACGGGCGACAAAGGCAGAGCCGTTCCAGACCATCCCCAGATTCACTTCGCCTTCCATATACGGGTTTGCCGGGTTATCAGAGTTGAATGCCGCCACGTTAGGCATCAGCTTTTTCAGCTCGTTATACGCCGCTTCGATCTCTTTCGGATCCGTCGTGTTGCCTGAATAGCCCAGCTTGCGCAGCGCCACCTGGAACACTTCGCGCGCATCGTCGGTTAACAACAGGCTGCCTTTGTACTCTGGTTTCCACAGATCGGCCCAGCTTGTCACTGTTTTCGGATCGACGGCATCGCTGTTCACGCCAATCGCGGTCGCACCCCAGATATACGGAATGGAGTAGTCGTTATTGGGATCAAACGGTTTGTTAAGCATCTCCGGATCGAGATTTGAAAAATTGGTTAGCTTTGTTTTATCGATCTTCTGAATCATGCCCTCTTTGCGCATTTTGTCGACAAAGTAGGTGGAAGGCACGACCAGATCGTACGCGCCGTCCTTGTAGGTTTTCAGCTTGGCGTACATGGTTTCATTCGACTCGTAGGTCGAGTAGATAACCTTGATGCCCGTCTCCTTCGTAAACTGCTCCAGCAGTCCCGGCGGCACATACTCGGTCCAGTTATAGAAGTAGAGCGTTTTGCTGTCATCAGCGTGCGCGGCACCCATGCCCAGCACCAGCGCCGCAGCGGCGAGCATTTTTTTCATTTCATTGTCCCCTGAGATTTTGTTTTATCACGAGCAATAACCTGGCTGGCGATCACCAGAACCAGCGAAAACACCAGCAGAATGGTCGCCAGCGCGTTCACCTCAGGTGAAACGCCGACTTTCACCATCGAATAAATTTTCAACGGCAGAATTTCATAGCTCGGCCCGGTCACGAAGGAGGAGACCACCACGTCATCCATCGACAGGGTAAAGCTAAGCAGCCATCCCGCGGCAACAGCAGGCATCGCCAGCGGCAGGATGATTTTGCGCAGGATAGTCATCTCGCTGGCGCCCAGATCCTTCGCCGCCTCCAGCATACGCACGTCGAACCCTTTCAGGCGTGCAAAGACCGTCACCACCACAAACGGCAGGCAGAAGGTGATATGTGAAAACAGCAGTGACCAGAAGCCAAGCTGAACGCCCAAAAGCATAAACAGCACCAGCAGCGAAATCGCCATCACGATGTCCGGGGACATCATCACCACAAACAGCATACCGCTGACGAACGGTTTTCCGCGGAATCGGTAGCGATACAACGCCACGGCGGTGAGCGAACCAATCAGCGTGGCGAAGGTGGCGGAGAAGATCGCCATCGTCAGCGAGTGCTGCGCGGCCTGCAGCAGGCTGTCGTTATTCATCAGCAGGCTGTACCAGTCGGTGGTAAAGCCCTGCCAGTTGATCCCAAAACGCGAGCTGTTAAATGAGTTCACGATCAAAATGATAATCGGGATATACAGGTATGCATAAATGGCGGTCATAAAACCGCCGCGAAGCAGTCGACCGATCATTCGAGTTCCACCTTCTTGTTCAGCAGTCGTGAAGCGCGCCAGTAGACCAGCAGCATCAGACCCATCACCACTGTTAGCGTTATGCTGGTGGCGGAGCCGAACGGCCAGTCGCGAATATTCAGGAACTGGCTCTTGATGACATTACCAATCAGCAGGTTTTTCGCGCCGCCCATCAGGTCAGACACGTAGAACAAACCCATCGCCGGAAGCATCACCAGCAGACAACCCGCGATAATACCAGGCATCGTCAGCGGGATGATAATGCGGATAAAAGTCTGCAGCTTATTCGCCCCCAGATCTTTTGCCGCTTCCAGCAGCGGTTTATCCAGCTTCTCAATACTGGAGTAGAGCGGCATCACCATAAACGGCAGCAGGATATAGACCAGACCGATAATGACCGCGCCAGGCGTAAACATGATGCGGATCGGGGTATCGATTACCCCCAGCCACAGCAGAAACGCGTTGAGATAGCCTTTGGTACTGAGGAAAATTTTCAGCCCGTAGATGCGAATGAGTGAGTTGGTCCAGAACGGCACAATCAGCAAAAACAGCAGCAGCGGGCGCACCTTTTGCGGCAGACCCGCGAGGAACCATGCGAAAGGATAACCCAGCACCAGGCAGGCAATCGTGGCGATCAGCGCCATATTGAGCGAGTGCAGCAGCACGTCAAAATAGAGCGGATCGAGCAGGCGCGCGTAGTTGTCCAGCGTAAAGACCAGCGAAACGAAGCTAGCGTCATCGCGGGTCAGGAAGCTGGTGGCGATGATCATCAGGTTGGGTAAAAAGACAAACAACACAAGCCAACCGACGATCGTGGCAATCACCACATTCTGGAACTTACTTGTGTTCTTCATCAGCCAGCACAACCTCCCAGCTTTCTACCCAGTTGATAACCATTTTCTGGTCGAGAGAGTGGTCGAAGTCCGGGTCGTCCTCGTTAAAGAACTCACTGACCATCACCATTTTGCCGTTCTCCAGTTCAACGATGGATTCCAGCGTCATCCCTTTGTAGTTGCGTTCGCGGATATAGCCGATGAGCCCTTCGGCCTCGGTGTTGCCGTGAATTTCGTCAACGCGCAGATCTTCCGGGCGCAGCAGAACGTTGAGCTTTTGCCCCTTCTCGACGGGGAAATTTACGGTGATGTTGCATTCGCGACCTTCAACGCTGGCCCGCACGCGCTGGACATCCAGACGTTCAATCACCGTGGCGTTAAAGATATTGATCTCACCAATGAAGCTTGCGACAAACAGGTTCTTCGGCTCTTCGTAAATTTCACGCGGCGTACCGTCCTGCTCGATTTTGCCGTCACGCATCACCACGATACGGTCGGACATGGTCAGCGCCTCTTCCTGGTCGTGAGTGACGAAGACAAAGGTAATGCCGAGCTTGCGCTGCAGGGCCTTAAGTTCGTTCTGCATCTGCTTGCGCAGTTTGTAATCCAGCGCCGAGAGGGACTCATCCAGCAGAAGCAGGCGAGGTTTATTGACCACGGCGCGGGCGATGGCTACACGCTGCTGCTGACCACCGGAAAGCTGATGCGGTTTACGCTTAGCAAACGTCTCAAGCTGCACCATGCGCAGGGCGCCGGTGACGCGCGGTTCTATCTCGTTCGCCGGGGTTTTTTGCATCCGCAGGCCAAACGCCACGTTCTCAAACACCGTCATGTGCGGGAACAGGGCATAGCTTTGAAAGACCGTGTTGACGTGACGATCTTCGGCGGGAACCCGCGTAATGTCCTGGTTTTCAAGAAGGATTTGACCGTTATCGACGCTTTCCAGCCCGGCGATAAGGCGCAGTACAGTGGTTTTGCCGCAGCCAGAGGGGCCAAGCAGCGTAAGAAACTCACCGTCATTGATGGTGAGATTGAGGTCGGAAATAACGTCTTTACCATCAAAACTTTTACGAATTCGTTCCAGTTGCACCAGCGGCGCACGTGAACGGGATTGTGTATTCAATTTTTGCGCTGTCCCATATAGACGCCTCAGGCAGCAGACTGAAGCGGGGTTTGTGTGTAACCACCTTGGTGACTCGTAATGAGGGCGGACATTCTACGGCAATCCCCCGCAATCGCCAATCATTGTCACTGATTCATAAGCTACATTTACTGACGTGTAACGATATAAACGGAAAATATTCTCGTTTGCGGGATAAAAGTGACCTGACGCAATATTTGCGTTTTGATGCTTATTGATAATGTTGTCACAAAAAGTGAGGGTGACTGCATGGATAAATTACTTGAGCGTTTTTTACAGTACGTTTCGCTGGATACCCAATCTAAACCGGGTGTCCGCCAGGTGCCGAGCACCGAAGGCCAGTGGAAGCTATTAAACCTGCTTAAAGAGCAGCTTGACGCCATGGGGCTGGTCAACGTCACGTTAAGCGAAAAAGGCACTGTGATGGCAACGCTGCCGGCGAATGTCCCGGGTGACATTCCCGCGATTGGCTTTATCTCCCATGTCGACACCTCTCCGGATTTTAGCGGTAAACATGTGAACCCGCAGATTGTTGAAACTACCGTGGCGGCGACATTGCGCTGGGGATCGGTGACGAGGTACTTTCCCCGGTGATGTTCCCGGTGCTGCACCAGCTGCTGGGTCAGACGCTGATCACCACCGACGGGAAAACGCTGCTGGGGGCGGATGACAAGGCCGGTATCGCGGAAATCATGACGGCGCTGGCGGTACTGAAGGAAAAAAACATCCCCCACGGGGATATCCGGGTGGCTTTTACGCCGGACGAAGAGGTCGGTAAAGGCGCAAAACATTTCGACGTGGAAGCCTTCAACGCGCAGTGGGCGTATACCGTCGATGGCGGCGGTGTTGGTGAACTGGAGTATGAAAACTTCAACGCCGCGTCCGTGACGATCAAAATTGTCGGCAATAATGTTCACCCCGGTTCGGCGAAAGGCGTCATGGTGAACGCGCTGTCGCTGGCCTCCAGAATTCATGCGGAAGTCCCGGCGGATGAGAGCCCTGAACAGACGGAAGGGTATGAAGGGTTCTATCACCTGACCAGCATCAAAGGCACCGTGGACAGCGCCCAGATGCACTACATCATCCGCGATTTTGATCGCAAAGCCTTTGAGGCGCGCAAGCGCAAGATGATGGAGATCGCCAAAAAGGTCGGGAAGGGCTTACACCCTGACTGCTATATCGAGCTCATCATCGAAGACAGTTATTACAATATGCGTGAGAAGGTGATGGCCCATCCGCATATTCTTGATATTGCCCAGCAGGCCATGCGTGACTGCGATATTGAACCGGTATTAAAACCGATTCGTGGCGGTACCGACGGTTCTCAGTTGTCGTTTATGGGACTGCCGTGCCCGAACCTGTTTACCGGTGGCTACAACTATCACGGTAAACATGAGTTCGTCACCCTGGAAGGGATGGAAAAAGCGGTGAAGGTGATTGTGCGGATTGCGGAGTTAACCGCGAAGCGGTAGTCGCGTTTTGCTAAATGTATGCCGGGTGGCGGTTGCGCCTTACCCGGCCTACAAAACCCACGATCGTAGGCCCGGTAAGCGAAGCGCCACCGGGCGTTAAGGCGACTCAGTCCTCAAAGAACCAGTACCCGCTGTTGACCAGCGCAGCCAGCATCGCGAGGAAGGACGGATCCTCCAGGGCGTCGCCAAAGGTCTCGGCGGTCAACACCAGATGGCTGGCAATGGCATCCAGCGCCGGACGGTGTGGGGAGTCCAGCTTCTCGCCGTTGACGAAGACATCCTCACCAATGCGCAGCACGCGCAATCCGCCAAGACGTACCAGCTTGTCGCCCTGCTGAAGGGCATCATAAATCTCGTCGGCCTGATACGGCGGCTCTGGCGGCGCAACGTCCAGCTCATGACGAGACTGGCTGATAAACTCACCAAACCACTGTCTGAAATGTTTCGGCTCGTTGATCAGATCCAGCATCATGCCGCGCAGCTTATCCAGCTCCGCAGGCAGGATGTCTGCCGGATGCTCGCGCGCAGGCACATCCGGATCGCTATAACGATAGCTGCCCAGCTCGCGTTGCAGAACGTAATCGGCAAACCCGCTGATCATCTCGCGGCCGCTTGGGGCACGGAACCCGACGGAATAGTTAAGTGAGTTTTCCAGGGAATAACCTTCATGAGGGAATCCTGGCGGAATGTAGAGAATATCGCCCGGCTCCAGCTCTTCGTCGATAATCCCTTCAAACGGATCAACCTGAAGCAGGTCCGGATGCGGGCAGTGCTGCTTCATGGGCACTTTTTCGCCCACGCGCCAGCGACGGCGGCCCGTCCCCTGAATAATAAACACGTCGTACTGGTCCAGATGCGGACCCACGCCGCCACCCGGCACCGAGAAGGAGATCATTAGATCGTCCATGCGCCAGTCGGGCAGGGCACGGAACGGACGCATTAATGCGGCCGTCGGCTCGTGCCAGTGGTTGACCGCCTGCACCAGCAGCGACCAGTTGTTTTCACCGAGGTGATCGTAGCTTTCGAAAGGACCGTGGCTGACCTGCCATTTCCCGTCCTGGTGGCTGACCAGACGGCTGTCGACTTCGTTTTCCATAGCCAGACCGGCCAGCTCATCAGGGGAGATAGGGTCGACAAAATTGCTGAACCCGCGTTTAAGAACCACCGGGCGTTTTTGCCAGTAGCGTTCAATAAACTCGGGCCAGTTAAGTGTTAAGTGATAATCCATATTTTTTTATTCCGCAGGCTCTTACTGACTCGGATTATAACGGAAGCTCAGCCCCCCGGCTGCGAGATCCTCGCATTTTTCACATAACGGGTTAACTATCGTTCGATGCAGGCTGTTGACGGCCAAAAATGACCTCCATTCTGGCACCGCCCAGCAAACTTTCGCCGGTTTCGATCTTTCCGTCGTACTGATCAACAATCTCCCGGGCCACGGCGAGTCCCACCCCCTGGCCGGGACGCAATGTATCAGCGCGTTGACCGCGATCGAACACCACATCGCGTTTATTGCGCGGGATACCCGGACCATCATCCTCAACGATAATATGCAGTTCGTTATCGGTCTGACGCGCAGACACTTCCACGAACTCCAGACAGTATTTGCAGGCGTTATCCAGCAGGTTGCCCATCACTTCCATAAAATCATTTTTCTCACCGACAAAACTTATCTCAGGCGAGATATCGAGGCTGATGTTCACCCCTTTACGCTGATATACCTTGTTGAGGGCGGAAGTGAGGTTATCCAGAAGCGGAGCCACGGGATGCAGTTCGCGGCTCAGCAGCGCGCTTCCGGAACGCATACTGGCACGATGCAGATAATAGCCAATTTGCTGGGAGATACGGCTGATCTGTTCCAGCATGACCGGCTCGGCATCATCCACGCTCAGCGTTGAGCTGCGCATGGAACGCAGAGTACTTTGCATGACCGCCAGCGGCGTTTTCAGGCTGTGGGTCAGGTCGGTCAGGGTGGTACGGTACTTATCATAGCGTTCGCGTTCACTTTTCAGCAGGCGGTTGAGGTTACGTACCAGGCTGGTGAGCTCACGGGTGGTTTCCGGATTAAGCTTCTCGCGATGATGTTCCTCCAGCTCGCGAACCTCTTTCGCCAGTGACTCAATGGGCCGCAGGCTCCACCACGCCGCGACCCACAGCAGCGGGATCACCAGCAGCAGATTCGCCGCAAGCACATAGACGAACCAGCTCCAGACCATATAGGAACGCTTAAGCTCGACCGGAATGGTGTCGATCACCACGATGGTCAGCTGCGGCATGTTCAGCGTCGCCGGATAGAGATTAATCGCAACGGAGTGCGTCATCTCGGTTTCGGCATCATCGGCGCGGATCTCGTTCAGCTTTTGCTGCAGGGAACGATCTTCCCGGATCAGGGAGCTGGTGGTATTGAGATCGGCTTCAATTTCATGAAATCCGTTGGTTTTGAGCCACTCCGGCCGAATGCTTTTGACCAGCCAGGGGATATCACGCTGCGCCCAGAGTAGCTTGCCCTTTTCGTTATAAATCAGGGCCAGCGTGGGGCTCTGCTGGTTGAGATTTTCCGGCATCTCGACGGTGATTTTGTTGTTTTCCCACTTCGCCAGGGTATAAAACAAATTGCTTTCGCCACGCAACAGGCGAAAGGTGGTTTTATCGAAGCTGACGCTGTAACCCACCAGCGCGACCATGCCGTAGGAGAGCGACAGCACTAGCACGACGGCAGCCGTTGCCAGTAAAAAACGTACCCGCAGCGACAGGGGCAAAATATGGCGCAAGATCCGTCTCATTTAGCGTAATTCGAACAGATAGCCCTGGCCACGGACGGTAGTAATGACGTCCTGCGGATACTGTGCCTGAATTTTCTTACGTAAACGTCCCATCAGCACATCAATGGTATGGCTCTCGCGCAGTTCGGCATCAGGATAGAGCTGAAGCATTAAGGAATCTTTACTCACTACCTTGCCGCTGTTACGGATCAGCGTTTCCATAATGGTGTATTCGAAGGCGGTTAGCTTGATCACTTCATCGTTGATCGCTAATTCCCGACGGGAGAGGTCAACCTGGAAGGGCGGGATGGAGATAACCTGTGAAGCCAGTCCGCTGTTACGGCGTAGCAGGGCCTGCATGCGGGCCGCCACCTCTTCAATATGAAACGGTTTGGTAACGTAATCATCTGCTCCCGCGCTGAGCACCTCGACCTTATCCTGCCAGCCTTCACGGGCGGTCAGAACCAGAACCGGCAGGGAAACATCATGGCTGCGCCAGCGACGAATCAACGAGAGGCCGTCTTCATCGGGCAGCCCTAAATCGACAATGGCGATATCCGGCAGGTGTTCATTGAGATAATAATCGGCTTCTTTTGCATCTTCAGCATCGTCCACCTGATGTCCCATCTCCTGAAGCTGAACCTTCAGGTGATGACGTAGCAATGCGTTATCCTCAACAACCAGTACGCGCATCATCTTTTCTCCCAGAATGAATAGTATGAATAGTTTAACGCTGATTATGTTGCTGTGGGGATAAACATTGAGTAAACCGGGGAAAAGCAACCCCCTTTCCGGGCGGAAAGGGGGGAGGGGATATTACTTCAGCTCGTCGACCATGGTGATGGCGCGGCCAATGTAGTTCGCCGGGGTCATCGCTTTCAGACGCGTTTTCTCTTCTTCTGGAAGGGCCAGACCGTCGATAAACTGCTTCATGCCTTCGGCGTCAACGCGTTTGCCGCGGGTCAGCTCTTTCAGTTTCTCGTACGGTTTTTCGATGCCGTAACGACGCATGACGGTCTGAATCGGCTCTGCCAGCACTTCCCAGTTGTGATCCAGCTCGTCCAGCAGACGATCGCGGTTCACTTCCAGTTTGCTCACGCCTTTCAGGGTGGACTGGTAAGCGATCAGCGCGTAGCCAATGCCCACGCCCAGGTTACGCAGTACGGTGGAGTCGGTCAGGTCGCGCTGCCAGCGGGATACCGGCAGTTTGCTGGCCATATGCTGCAGTACGGCATTCGCCAGACCCAGGTTGCCTTCGGAGTTTTCGAAGTCGATAGGGTTCACTTTGTGCGGCATGGTTGACGAGCCGATTTCACCGGCGATGGTTTTCTGTTTGAAGTGGTTCAGCGCGATGTAGCCCCACACGTCACGATCGAAGTCGATCAGAATGGTGTTGAAGCGTGCGATGCAGTCAAACAGCTCCGCAATATAGTCATGCGGCTCAATCTGGGTGGTGTACGGGTTCCACTGAATGCCCAGCGAGGTCACGAACTCTTCGCTGAACTGGTGCCAGTCCACTTCCGGGTACGCGGCGATGTGGGCGTTATAGTTACCGACAGCACCGTTGATTTTGCCGAGGATCTCAACCTGCTCCAGCTGACGATACTGGCGCTCCATACGGTACGCCACGTTCGCCATCTCTTTACCCATTGTGGAGGGGGTAGCTGGCTGACCGTGGGTACGGGAAAGCAGAGGGATGTCGCGGTATTCCACGGACAGCGCTTTCACCGCGTCGATGATTTTACGCCAGTATGGCAGCACCACCTCTTTACGTGCGGTGGAGAGCATCAGGGCGTGGGACAGGTTGTTGATGTCTTCTGAGGTACAGGCGAAGTGAATGAACTCAGACACGGCGTGCAGCGCAGGAACACTCTCCACTTTCTCTTTCAGGAAATACTCAACCGCTTTTACGTCGTGGTTGGTGGTGCGCTCAATGGTTTTAATGCGCGCAGCATCTTCTTCGTTGAACTCAGCCACGATTTTATCAAGGTAATCGTTTGCCTGGGCGTCAAAAGCAGGAACTTCCTTGATTGCTGCCTGGGCGGCCAGCTTTTGCAGCCAGCGTACTTCAACCTGAACACGGAACTTCAGCAAACCATATTCGCTGAAGATCCCGCGCAGCGCGCTGACTTTATCGCCGTAGCGTCCATCGACAGGGGATACGGCGGTCAGTGAGGATAATTCCATAATTCGCAACTCCGGGAGGTTAACAATGAGCAAGAATTTGTTTTGCCTGAGTGGTCAGGCGATTACGAGAAAACATTAACTGCAGGCGGCCACCGCCAACCTGGTGCCACAGCACGGCGGCACGGATCCCTGCCAGCAGGGAGGCGCGTACTTTTGCCTGTACCTGTGGGCTTTGCAGCACAGCAGGGGAGCCAGTGACCTGAATACGCGGGCCGAGCGGGCTGATGACGTCGACATAAATGCCGGCCATGGCGCTCAGTAGCGTGTCGGACTGCAGGTCAAAATGGTCGAGCTGACGCTGTAACCCGGCAATCCGATCGCCCAGGGTATTGAGCGCGCCTTTTGCCGCGCTCAGTTTACGCTCCAGCACCATCAGGCTTAACGTGTAGCGGGTCAGCTCTGCGTTTAACCCCTGACGGCTACTGGCGTTGAGCACGCCAAGCAGGGTTTCAAGACCGAGACGAAGATTGGTTTCACTGCCGCCGAACACACCCAGGGTAGAGCCGGGGTTGAGGTCGATAACGCTATTGAGTGAAACGTGCAGGGCATCAGCGTCGCAATGACCCTGATGTGCCAGCTGTTGCACCAGACGGGCTGACTGGCAAATTCCCGCCAGTGCCAGGGTGATGTCATAGTAGTTCTTCGCCACACGGTCTCCTTTATGTGTGCAATCGTGTTAAACAGCGGGCAGCGGCAGGCGCTGTTCAATAATCCCGCCGCCCAGGCAGATTTCGCCGCTGTAGAAGACAGCAGACTGACCCGGGGTGACGGCGGCAACCGGCTCGTCGAAACGCACATCAATGCGATCGTCATCAAGCGCAGTCACGGTGCAGGGAATATCGGTCTGACGGTAACGTGTTTTCACCGTGCAGCGCAGTGTGCCTTTTAACGGCTCACGAGCGACCCAGTGCAGCTGTTGCGCGATAAGGCCAACAGACATCAGACGCGGATGGTCGTGTCCCTGGGCCACAACCAGAATATTGTTTTCGACATCTTTGTCGACAACGTACCACGGATCTTCGCTACCCTCTTTGGTCCCGCCGATACCCAGGCCTTTACGCTGGCCGAGCGTGTGGTACATCAGCCCCTGGTGCTGGCCAATTTCGTCGCCATCGACGGTGACAATTTTGCCCGGCTGTGCCGGCAGGTAACGACCGAGGAAGTCGCGGAACTTGCGCTCGCCGATGAAGCAGATGCCGGTAGAATCTTTTTTCTTCGCGGTGATCAGATCCAGCTCTTTCGCGATTTTACGCACCTGCGGCTTTTCCAGCTCGCCAACCGGGAACAGGCTCTGGGCGATTTGCTCGTGGCTCAGCGTATAGAGGAAGTAGCTCTGATCTTTGTTGCCGTCCAGACCGCGCAGCAGCTGGCTTTTGCCATTCACATCTGCGCGACGCACGTAGTGACCGGTCGCAATGTAGTCTGCGCCCAGATCTTCTGCGGCGAATTCCAGGAAGGCTTTAAATTTGATCTCTTTGTTGCACAGAATATCCGGGTTTGGCGTACGTCCGGCTTTGTACTCTTCGAGGAACAGTTCAAAAACGTTGTCCCAGTATTCTGCGGCAAAGTTAACGGTGTGCAGTTCAATGCCGAGCTTATCGCACACGGCCTGCGCATCGGCGAGATCCGCTGCGGCAGTGCAGTATTCCTCACCATCATCTTCCTCCCAGTTCTTCATGAACAGGCCCTCCACCTTATAGCCCTGTTGCTGTAACAGGTAGGCGGAAACGGAGGAATCGACACCGCCGGACATGCCGACGATTACTTTTTTCTGGCTGTTATCTGACATGGAATACTCACGACATTGAACTTCAAGGCGGCGTATTCTATCACGCCCCCCCACCATTGACACCCTCTGTAAACGGCCAGTTAAATGCGCCGATGACATCCAGCGGTAAGCGACCGGCAGATTGCCAGCAGCGAATGCTTTCCGCAACCAGCGGCGAGCGCAGGTTTGGCGCGTTCAGGATCTCGTCGGCGGTGACCCACAGGCAGCGGTCGATATCGTCATCCTGCGGTTCCGTGGCGCACGTTTCGCTAAGCTCAACGGCAAACAAAAAACGCAGGAACGGGGTGCTGTCGGGCGCAATCCACTGGTGCATACGGATGAAATGCTGGGGCTCAGCGTGAATACCGGTCTCTTCCCACAGCTCGCGTTTCGCCGCCTGCAGCAGGGTCTCATTGGCTTCAAGGTGTCCGGCAGGCTGATTCCACAGCGCTTTGCCGTTAATGCTCTCTTCGACCACAAGGAATTTCCCCTGGGCGTGGACCACACAGGCAACCGTGACATGAGGTTTAAACATAGTGACTCCTTAAGAGGTAACGTCCCGCCATTCACCGTTGGCGAGCGTTTCCAGCGTGTAGTTGCCCATGGCGTAGCGGATCAGGCGCAGGGTCGGAAAGCCAACGTGTGCGGTCATGCGCCGAACCTGACGGTTGCGGCCTTCATAAAGGGTGATTTTGAGCCAGCTGGTGGGAATCGATTTGCGTTCGCGGATAGGCGGGTTGCGCGGCCACAGCCACGCCGGTTCATTCACGCGCTCAATACCTGCGGGCAGGGTGGGGCCATCGTTCAGCGTGACGCCTTTGCGTAATGTTTCCAGCGTCTCGTCATCCGGCTCGCCTTCCACCTGGACGAAGTAAATTTTTCCGGTGCGTTTCCCGGGCTGGGTGAGCTTCGCCTGCAGCGCACCGTCGTTGGTTAAGACCAGCAGGCCTTCGCTGTCACGGTCCAGACGACCGGCCGCGTAGACCCCCTGAACAGGAATGTAGTCCTTCAACGTGCTGCGCCCGGCTTCGTCGGTAAACTGCGGCAAAACATCGTAGGGTTTATTGAACAAAATCACCCGCTTCGGCTGGGTTTGTTGCGGTCTTCTGGCGGCTTGTCGCGAGCTGAATCGCTCAACCCGGTGTTTTGTAAAAGAAGTTTTCTTCATGGTATTTTCAGGCGTTATCAATTGCCGCATTATAGCCTAATAACGAAGACCTTTCATGGCGTCGGACAATCAGGTACTATCGAAGGGCTCATTACAATTTATTAACATAAGATCAGTAACAACCAGAAGCGCTCGAAGGAGAGGTTAATGGAAAGCAAAGTAGTTGTTCCGGCGGAAGGTAAAAAGATCACCCTGCAAAACGGCAAGATTAACGTTCCTCACAATCCGATTATCCCGTTCATCGAAGGTGACGGTATCGGTGTAGACGTTACCCCGGCAATGCTGAAGGTGGTTGATGCCGCTGTTGAGAAAGCCTACAAAGGCGAGCGTAAAATTTCCTGGATGGAAATTTACACCGGTGAGAAATCGACTCAAGTTTATGGCCAGGACGTCTGGCTGCCAGCTGAAACGCTGGACCTGATCCGCGAATACCGCGTTGCTATCAAAGGCCCACTGACGACGCCAGTTGGCGGCGGTATCCGTTCCCTGAACGTGGCACTGCGTCAGGAGCTGGACCTGTACGTCTGTCTGCGTCCGGTTCGTTACTATCAGGGCACCCCAAGCCCGGTTAAGCACCCAGAACTGACCGATATGGTTATCTTCCGCGAAAAC
>NZ_JAIWJZ010000083.1:0-43652 GCF_020216105.1 Enterobacter sp. K16B | reverse complement strand
TCTGCCGTCATCGACTTCGAAGGTTCGAATCCTTCCCCCACCACCATCATTTCCCCAACATAAAAAAACCGAGTCCGCCTTTGTAGGCCGGGTAAGGCGCAGCCGCCACCCGGCGACAGATGGCTACATCGGTGGCAAACGTCGCGTCACCGGCGTGCTTTTCACAATCGACGTATTGCACTGAGCATGCTCCGCCAGCCCGTCCAGCAGCGCATCAAGCTGTTCGATTGACCGCACTACCAGCCGGATAACAAAGCAGTCCTCCCCGGTCACTTTGTCGCTCTCAATACACTCCGGCATTGCCTGAATGTACTTATCCACTTTATGCAACAGCCCCGGCAGTGGCCGTACGCGCACCAGCGCCTGCAGCGTATACCCTAACGCCGCCAGGTTCACCCGCGCGCCATACCCCTGAATCACACCGCGCTCTTCCAGCCTTTTCAGGCGCTCTGCCGTGCTGGGTGACGTCAGCCCGATACGCCCGCTGAGCACCTTCAGGGACATACGCGCATCCTCAACCAGACAGGCTAAGATTTGTCGGTCGATATCATCAAGAAGGCATTCCATCGTTTTCACCTAATTTTAAAAAGTCATTTAGCTCTTAAACCTTATATCACCCCTGTAAAACACGACAGCCATTTTCGACAATAACGTCATCAATCAGGAGGTGGATGATGCGTGATTTCCATAAAGGCGTCTGGCAAATGAGCCTGGCGATGTTAATTTCCGGCTCAATTGGCGCGTTTGTTTTACTGTCCGGTCTGCCGGTAACGGAAGTGGTGTTCTGGCGCTGCCTGATTGGGGCAGTGGCACTGTTCATTTTTATTCGCATGAGTCGAAAGCCGTTTAGCCCCCTCACCCGCACGACGCTGCTGCTGGCGATCCTCGGCGGAGCGGCATTAGTGGTGAACTGGCTGCTGCTCTTCGCGGCCTATGAACGGATCTCAATTGGTCTTTCGACCGTGGTGTATAACACTCAGCCGTTTATGCTGGTATTGATGGGGATGCTTTTCGGCGAGCGTGTCAGCCTGGTGAAATGGGGCTGGCTGGTGCTCGCCTTTGGCGGCGTGGTCATTTTGCTCTCCAGTGAATTGACCAGCGCACATGGCGCCGACTGGCTCGCCGGGATTGGGCTGGCAATGGCCGCTGCCTTCTTCTATGCGGTAACGGCCATCATTGCCCGCAAGCTGCGATCGGTTGCGCCGCAGCACATTGCCTTCATCCAGGTGCTGACGGGCGTCGTCATGCTTCTGCCGTTTGCCCGCATGCCGTCATTGTCCGCCGATTTCCCCTGGCCGATCTTGCTGACGCTGGGCGTTGTCCATACCGGCATTATGTATCAACTGCTCTACAGTGCGATTCAGAAGCTGCCGACGCCCATTACCGGCTCGCTGTCGTTTATCTATCCGGTGGTGGCGATCGTTGTTGATAATCTGGTATTTGGACACTCGCTGAACCTGACGCAACTGGCAGGCGGCGCGCTGATCCTGTTTGCTGCAGCGGGCAATAACCTGGGCTGGGGCGAAAAAAAACCCCGCGAGTGCGGGGTTGGTATCAAAACGGCAAATTAGCGACGGGCGCGTACAATCTGGTATTTGCGCGTCAGGTATTCCACCGGCGCGCTCCAGATGTGCACCAGGCGAGAGAACGGGAATAACACAAACAGCGTCATCCCCAGCACCAGATGAACGCGGAAGATAAACGCCACGCCGTCCAGATGTTCAGATGCACCACCGTGGAAAGTCACCACAGACTGCGCCCAGCCCACCAGCTTCATCATTTCACTGCCGTCCATATGCTGCGCCGAGAACGGAATGGTCAGCAGACCCAGCGCGCACTGTACCATCAAAAGGGAGAGGATCAGGATGTCCGCCCCGGTGGTGGTTGCCCGCACGCGGGGGCTGAACAGACGACGTTTCAACAACAGCAGGCCCCCCACCAGGGTCATCACCCCGCAGGCCCCACCGGCGATCATCGCCATCTTCTGCTTCACCTCAATGGGCAGCCACGCTTCGTACATCCAGTGCGGCGTCAGCATGCCGAGGAAGTGGCCGGCAAAAATGCCCAGAATACCGATGTGGAACAGGTTAGAGGCCACATGCATCCCTTTACGATCCAGCATCTGGCTGGAGCCAGCGCGCCAGGTATACTGGCCGTAGTCATAACGCAGCCAACTTCCCACCAGGAACACGGTGCCCGCGATATACGGGTAGATATCAAAGAAGAACATATTCAGGAAGTGCATTATTGCTGTCCTCCGTTAGAGATATTCAAATATTGCGGGGCAACGGCACCGGCAAAACGACGCTGGTGAGCAGAGATTTCAGACTCGCCACAGCTCTGGTCAGCAAAGAATTTCACCTGTTCTTCCTCCCAGACGGCATCCAGCGCCTGCGGGGTATCGTCCCGGGCTTCATCGGCGATTTTCTCCGCCACTTTTTCACTGTCGACCGACGCGTTGGCCAGCTTCACCAGCAGGTCGAACAGCACCGCGTAGCGGCTCTCGCGCTGCTGAAGCCGCGCGCCGAGCAGCGCCAGGATCGGCGCGATGTCCTGCAGACCACCCAGCGCCTCCTCTTTCGGCAGCTGCGCCAGATACTCCAGATAGAGCGGCAGATGGTCCGGCAGCTCGCGGCTGTCGAGCTGCAGGCCATGCTGCTCGTACTGCGCCATCAGGTCGACCATCGCCTGACCGCGGTCGCGGGACTCACCGTGAACATGTTCAAACAGCAGCAGCGAGGTTGCCCGACCGCGGTCAAACAGCTGGCTGTAGTCCGCCTGCGCATCGAGAAGATCGCGCGCTAACAGGTCGCGGAGGAAAACCCCAAGCCGCTGGGCATCCTCTTTATCCAGGTTTTCGGATGACGCGAGTGCATCAAACAGCTCCTGCTGATGCTGCACCAGCGCAGCATCCGGGTACTCCAGCAGACGCGAAACAATGACGAGTTCAATCATGAGTGCGGCTCCGTTTTACTGGTCACATCCATGGCGTCGATGCGGCGGCTGTTGAACAGATTGAATTTGCTGTCTGACCCGTGGCAGCCGTCGCCAAAGGTAAAGCCACAGCCATTTTTCTCCGGGAAGGCTTCGCGGGTCAGTTCACGGTGGCTGCTCGGCACCACGAAACGATCTTCGTAGTTGGCAATCGCCAGGTAGCGGTACATCTCCTGCGCCTGCGCTTCGGTCAGACCGACCTCTTCCAGCGCACGGGTATCGGTCACGCCGTCCACGGTTTCGGCACGTTTGAAGTGGCGCATTGCCAGCATACGTTTCAGCGCCAGCAGTACCGGCTGGGTATCGCCTGCGGTCAGCAGGTTTGCCAGATACTGAACCGGGATACGCAGGCTTTCCACGTCCGGCAGAATGCCGTTACTGCCCAGCTCGCCCGCATCCGCGGCTGACTGAATCGGCGACAGAGGCGGCACGTACCAGACCATCGGCAGCGTGCGGTATTCCGGGTGCAGCGGCAGGGCCAGCTTCCAGTCCATCGCCATTTTGTACACCGGAGACTGCTGCGCAGCGTCAATCACGCTCTGCGGAATGCCGTCCTTCAGCGCCTGCTCAATCACCTTCGGATCGTTCGGGTCGAGGAACACGTCCAGCTGACGCTGATAGAGATCTTTCTCGTGCTCGGTGCTGGCAGCGTTTTCAATTGCGTCCGCGTCGTACAGCAGCACGCCGAGGTAGCGGATACGGCCTACGCAGCTCTCGGAGCAAACGGTCGGCATACCGGCTTCAATACGCGGGTAGCAGAAGATGCACTTCTCAGACTTGCCGCTCTTCCAGTTGAAGTAGATTTTTTTGTACGGGCAGCCGGTGATGCACATCCGCCAGCCGCGGCACTTGTCCTGGTCGATAAGGACAATGCCGTCTTCTTCACGCTTGTAGATGGCACCGCTCGGGCAGGTCGCCACGCACGCCGGGTTGAGGCAGTGCTCGCACAGGCGCGGCAGATACATCATGAAGGTGTTTTCGAACTGGCCGTACATCGCCTTCTGCATGTTCTCGAAATTCTGGTCTTTGGCGCGTTTTTCGAACTCGCCGCCCAGGATCTCTTCCCAGTTTGGACCGCTGGTAATTTTGTCCATGCGCTGGCCGGTGATCAGCGAGCGAGGACGGGCGATCGGCTGGTGTTTGCTTTCCGGCGCGTTGTGCAGGTTCTGATAGTCGTAGTCAAACGGCTCGTAATAATCCTCAATGCCCGGCAGATGCGGGTTAGCGAAGATTTTTCCCAGAAGCAAAGCGCGGTTACCCATGCGCGGCTGCAGCTTACCGTTGATTTTGCGGATCCAGCCGCCCTTCCACTTCTCCTGGTTTTCCCAGTCGGTCGGGAAGCCGGTGCCCGGCTTACTTTCCACGTTGTTGAACCAGGCATACTCCATACCTTCACGGCTGGTCCAAACGTTTTTACAGGTGACCGAGCAGGTATGACAGCCGATGCATTTATCCAGATTCAGCACCATGCCGACTTGTGAACGAATTTTCATTTTACGCTCTCCTGTACCTGGTCATTACCTTCGCCGTCTAACCAGTTAATATTCTTCATCTTACGTACCACCACGAACTCATCGCGGTTCGAACCTACGGTGCCGTAGTAGTTAAAGCCGTAGGCCAGCTGGGCATAGCCACCGATCATATGGGTCGGTTTCGGCGTAATACGGGTCACGGAGTTGTGGATCCCGCCGCGCTGCTCGGTGATCTCTGACCCCGGCAGGTTCACGATACGCTCCTGCGCGTGGTACATCATGGTCATCCCGGCCGGTACGCGCTGGCTCACCACCGCACGCGCCGTCAGGGCACCGTTACTGTTGAACACTTCGATCCAGTCGTTATCTTCGATACCCAGATCTTTGGCGTCCGTTTCGCTCATCCAGACAATCGGACCACCGCGCGACAGGGTCAGCATCAGCAGGTTGTCGCTGTAGGTGGAGTGGATCCCCCACTTCTGGTGCGGCGTCAGGAAGTTCAGCGCCTTCTCCGGGTTACCGTTCGATTTCGCACCCATTACGGTTTTCACGGAGCGGGTGTCGATTGGCGGACGGTAAACCAGCAGGCTTTCACCGAAATCGCGCATCCACTGGTGATCCTGATACAGCGACTGACGACCGGAGAGGGTGCGCCATGGGATCAGCTCATGAACGTTGGTGTAGCCAGCGTTGTAAGAGACATGCTCATCTTCGAGGCCAGACCAGGTCGGGCTGGAGATAATCTTGCGCGGCTGCGCCTGAATATCGCGGAAGCGTATTTTCTCTTCCTCTTTATTCTTCGCCAGGTGCGTATGGTCGCGACCGGTAAACTCACTCAGCGCCGCCCAGGCTTTCACCGCGACGTGGCCGTTGGTTTCCGGTGCCAGGGTCAGGATCATCTCTGCGGCATCAATCGCCGTGTTAAGGCAGGGCTGACCTTTCGCCGGGCCGTCCGCTTTGGTGTAGTTAAGCTTACGCAGCAGATCCATTTCGCTCTGGGTGTTCCAGGCAATCCCTTTCCCGCCGTTACCGATTTTCTCCATCAGCGGGCCGATAGAGGTAAAGCGTTCGTACGTTGCCGGGTAATCACGTTCAACCGGAATAATGTGCGGCGCGGTCACGCCTGGGATCAGGTCGCACTCGCCTTTTTTCCAGTCCTTCACGTCCAGCGGCTGCGCCAGTTCGGCGGCGGAGTCGTGCTGAATTGGCAGCGTCACCACGTCGGTCTCTTTGCCGAGGTGCCCTACGCAGACCTCAGAGAATTTCTTCGCGATGTCCTTGTAGATATCCCAGTCGCTTTTCGATTCCCACGCCGGGTCAACGGCCGCAGACAGAGGATGAATAAACGGATGCATATCCGAGGTATTCATGTCGTCTTTTTCGTACCAGGTGGCGGTAGGCAGCACGATGTCGGAATACAGGCAGGTGCTGGAGAGACGGAAGTCGAGGGTCACCACCAGATCCAGCTTGCCGTCGAGACCATTGTCTTTCCACTCCACCTCTTCCGGCTTCACGCCGCCCTGCTTGCCGAGATCTTTCCCCTGAATGCCGTTTTCGGTACCCAGCAGGTATTTCAGCATGTACTCGTGACCTTTACCGGACGAGCCCAGCAGGTTGGAGCGCCAGATAAACAGGTTACGCGGATGGTTTTTCCCGTTTTCCGGCTGTTCTGCTGCGAAACGGATTGATCCATCCTTCAGTGATTTCACGGTGTAATCCACCGGCGACATCCCCGCCTTCTTCGCCTCTTCCGCGATGCGCAGCGGGTTGGTGCCCAACTGAGGCGCAGACGGCAGCCAGCCCATGCGCTCAGCACGCACGTTGAAGTCAATCAGGTGGCCGCTGTAGCGGGATTTATCCGCCATCGGCGACAGCAGCTCCTGGGCGGTGACCGTTTCGTAGCGCCACTGGCTGGAGTGGTTATAGAAGTAAGAGGTGCTGTTCATGTGGCGTGCCGGGCGCTGCCAGTCGAGGGCAAACGCCAGCGGCTGCCAGCCAGTCTGCGGACGCAGTTTTTCCTGGCCTACGTAGTGCGCCCAGCCGCCGCCGCTCTGACCGACACAGCCGCAGAAAATCAGCATGTTGATCAGACCACGGTAGTTCATATCCAGGTGATACCAGTGGTTCAGACCCGCACCGACGATGATCATCGAACGGCCGTGGGTCTTGTCTGCGTTTTCAGCGAACTCACGGGCGATACGCACGATCTGCGCGCGAGGTACGCCGGTGATCTGTTCCGCCCATGCCGGGGTGTAGGCTTTCACGTCGTCATAGCTGGTCGCACAGTTTTCATCGTTCAGACCACGCTCCAGGCCGTAGTTCGCCATGGTCAGGTCATGAACGGTAGTGACCAGCGCGGTAGAGCCGTCGGCCAGCTGCAGGCGTTTCACCGGCAGCTTATGCATCAGGACGTTCTGCAGCTCAACCTTGTTGAAATGCTCGGAACCTTCACCGCCGAAGTACGGGAAGCCAACCTCGGCGATCTCGTCCTGGCTACCCAGCATGCTCAGACGCAGTTCCGTCTCTTCGCCCGTCGTGCCGTTACGCTGCTCGAGATTCCACTTGCCCTTCTCGCCCCAGCGGAAGCCGATAGAGCCGTTTGGCGCCACCAGCTCGCCGTTGCTGTTGTACGCGACGGTTTTCCACTCAGGGTTATTTTCCTGGCCCAGCGCATCCACCAGATCGGCGGCGCGCAGGGTGCGGCCCGCGGCGTAGTACCCGTCACGTTCTTCCAGCATCACCAGCATTGGCATGTCGGTGTAGCGGCGGACGTAGTCGGTGAAGTACTGGCTGGGCTTATCCAGGTGGAACTCGCGCAGCATAACGTGGCCCATCGCCATCGCCATCGCGGCATCGGTACCCTGCTTCGGTGCCAGCCACAGGTCGCACAGCTTGGCGATTTCGGCGTAGTCCGGGGTTACCGCCACGGTTTTGGTGCCTTTGTAACGCACTTCGGTAAAGAAGTGCGCATCCGGCGTACGGGTCTGCGGCACGTTAGAGCCCCAGGCGATGATGTAGCTGGAGTTGTACCAGTCCGCGGATTCCGGCACATCGGTCTGCTCGCCCCAGGTCTGCGGAGAGGCTGGCGGCAGGTCGCAGTACCAGTCGTAGAAGCTCAGGCAGGTGCCGCCGATTAAGGAGAGATAGCGCGCCCCGGAGGCATAAGAGACCATCGACATCGCCGGGATCGGCGAGAAGCCCGCCACGCGGTCAGGACCGTAGGTTTTTACGGTGTAGACGTTAGAGGCGGCAATCAGCTCGTTGACCTCTTTCCAGGAAGAACGCACAAAGCCACCGCGGCCGCGGGCCTGCTTAAAGCTTTTCGCTTTGTCCGCATCTTCAATAATGGAGGCCCAGGCATCAACCGGATCGCTGTGCTGCACCTTCGCTTCGCGCCACATTTTCATCAGGCGCTTGCGCATCAGCGGGTATTTGAGGCGGTTCGCGCTGTAGAGATACCAGGAGTAGCTGGCGCCACGCGGGCAGCCGCGCGGTTCGTGATTTGGCATATCCGGACGGGTGCGCGGATAGTCGGTCTGCTGCATCTCCCAGGTCACCAGACCGTTTTTAACAAATATCTTCCAGCTACATGAGCCAGTACAGTTCACGCCGTGGGTTGAACGGATGACTTTGTCATGCTGCCAGCGCTGGCGGTAACCGTCTTCCCAGTCCCGGTTGGTATCCAGAACCTGGCCGTGCCCATCGGCAAAAGTTTCGCCCTTCTGTTTGAAGTAGCGAAACCGGTCCAAAAATTTGCTCATCGGGTATCTCCTGTGTGGAGCCTGTGGCTCTCTAAATCGACATTGCTGATTTGCAGCGAAGGTAACGCCCTGAAAGAGGGGGAGAATTGATAACGATCAAGACGACGCGGGACTTCCCAGAGTGGGGTTACGCTGAATACCACCAAAGCGGTATTTTCTGAAATATCCCATCCTATTGATATATAAGATTATTTATTTTTTATTGTACAAAAAACAGGGCGTTCATTAACATCTCAGGTATTAAGGGGTAGACCCCCCCTGTAAAGCGATGGCGATCACAGTGTTACCCGCTGGTTTCCTCTGCGCGCGTTTCAGTATGTTGTAACTAATTATCAGCAAAAAAAACGCGACCCGAAGGCCGCGTAAACGGATAATCACACTTACTTATTTTTTCTTAGTATTACGCCCATATACCAGCCACGTGATCACGACGCAGGCGATATAGAAGACAAGGAAAACTTTCATTGCCCCCGCCGGAGAGCCGGTCAGCTCCAGCGAAATACCAAACGCTTTCGGGATAAAGAAGCCGCCAATCGCGCCAATCGCAGAGATAAAGCCCAGTGCCGCCGCCGTATCGGTCGCCGCTTCACGCATAGCCTGCTCTTCGCTTCCCCCCTGCGCCTTCACGCGATCCATGGTCAGCTTGCGGAAGATCACGGAGATCATCTGGAAGGTGGACGCACTCCCCAGCCCGGCCGTCAGGAACAGCACCATAAACACCCCGAAGAAGGCGATAAAGTTACCGCCCTGTCCGTCTGCCGGCAGCGTCAGGAACAGCAGCGCACAGAAGACCGCCATCACGACGAAGTTAACCAGGGTCACGCGTGTCCCGCCGAGACGGTCAGAGATCATGCCGCCAACGGAACGCGCCAGGGCACCAATAAACGGCCCGAAGAAGGCAAAGTGCAGGATCTGAATTTCCGGGAACTGCGTTTTCGACAGCATGGCGAAGCCCGCAGAGAAACCGATAAACGAACCGAAGGTGGCCAGATACAGCAGCGCCATCACCCACAGGTGCCCACGCTTCAGCACCGGCAGCTGTTCGCTCAGCGACGCCTTCGACGCGGACAGGTCATTCATAAAGAACCAGGCTGCAAGGGTGAACACCACCAGGAACGGCACCCAAATCCAGGCCGCATTTTGCAGGTACAGGGAAGAACCATCCGCCTGCTCAACGCCACCGCCGCCAAAGGCCGCAAAAATGGAAACCGAAATCGCCAGCGGCGCAATCAGCTGCATCACGCTGACGCCCATATTCCCCAGACCGCCGTTAATACCCAGCGCACCGCCCTGCTTCGCTTTCGGGAAGAAGAAGCTGATGTTTGCCATACTGGAGGCGAAGTTCGCCCCGGCAAAACCGCACAGCAGAGAGATAATCATGAACACGCTGAACGGCGTGGAGGTATCCTGCACCGCGAAGCCGAGCCAGACGCAAGGAACGATCATGATGCCCGTGCTGAACGCCGTCCAGCGACGACCGCCAAAGACCGGTACCATAAACGCGTAAGGGACGCGCAGCAGCGCACCCGACAGCGACGGTAACGCCGTCAACATAAACAGCTGATCGGTCGTAAACGTAAACCCAACTTTCGGCAGGTTGACCGCCACCGCACTAAACAACATCCATACGCAAAACGCTAACAGCAAACACGGAACGGAAATCCACAGATTCCGGCTTGCAACACGATGGCCGCGCTGTTGCCAGAACGCCGGATCCTCTGGACGCCAGTCTGTAATAACGGCACCACTTTCCCTTTCGGGAGCGGATGAGTGACTCATAGACACCTCTGATTCTCGAATGATGCTGCAAACATTAGGGTTTTAGGGCGGCGGTAAGTTGATATAAATCAAAGGAAAAGTGGGAGGATTTGCGGCACAAAAAAAGGGCTTATCCTTAGTGAGTAGGCTAATTCGACAAAAAAGACGTGGTTTTTCACGGCGCTGACGCGTTCCTGCCACCCCCGCGTTCTGCCCCCTACTCCGTTGGCAATTTAGGGGTAATCCTTTATTGGTATGGGTATACTCCAGGGTATGCACCAGAATAGCGCCATTCCTGCAAGCAGGCCACGTCAGGAGCACGCCAACTCTATGTTAAAAAGATGTTTATCTCCGCTGACGCTCGTGAATCAGCTCGCCCTGATTGTTTTGCTGTCCACCGCCATTGGCGTGACCGGCATGGCGATCTCCGGCTGGCTGGTACAGGGGGTACAGGGTAATGCGCATGCCATTAATGAGGCAGGCTCACTACGCATGCAGAGTTATCGCCTGCTGGCATCGGTTCCCCTGACGCAGGCCGATCGGCCCTTAATTGATGAAATGGAGCGCACCGCGTTCAGCCCCGAGCTGGAAAATGCCGCCATTCGCGCCGGTCAACAATCCCAGCTTAAAGCCCTTCAGGGGTACTGGCACACCCAGCTGCAGCCGGGCCTGAAACAGGCGCACAGTACAGAGGCGGTTGCCCAGGACGTGGCGGGGTTCGTTACGCGCATTGACGCGCTGGTCTCCGCGTTCGACCAGACCACCGAACTACGCATCGACCGGGTGGTAATGGTGCACCGGGCAATGGCGCTGTTTATGGGGCTGCTGCTGATCTTCACTATCGTCTGGCTTCGCGCCCGGCTGTTGAATCCCTGGAAACAGCTGCTGGCGATGGCCCGCGCGGTCACCGCGCGCGATTTCACCCAGCGCACGCACATCAGCGGACGCAACGAGATGGCGATGCTCGGCCAGGCGCTCAACACCATGTCGGCAGAGCTTTCCGAGAGCTACGCGGTGCTGGAACAGCGCGTGCAGGAAAAAACGGCGGGCCTTGAGCAGAAAAACGAGATCCTCTCCTTCCTGTGGCAGGCCAACCGCCGCCTGCACATGCAGGTGCCGTTATGCGAACGTCTCTCGCCGGTGCTGAACGGTTTGCAAAATCTGACCCTGCTGCGCGACCTGGAGCTGCGGGTCTACGATGTGGAAGACGAAGAGAACCATCAGGAATTTACCTGTCAGTCCGATATGTCCTGCGATGACAAAGGCTGCCATCTTTGCCCTCGCGGCCTGCCGCCGCTGACCTCCGGCGGCACCACCCTGAAGTGGCGTCTGACGGACAGCCACACCCAGTACGGCATTCTGCTGGCCACCCTGCCAACCGGACGCCACCTGAGCCACGACCAGCAGCAGCTGGTGGATACGCTGATTGAACAGTTAACAGCCACGCTGGCGCTCGACAGGCATCAGGAAAAACAGCAGCAGCTGATCGTCATGGAAGAGCGCGCGACCATCGCCCGCGAACTGCACGACTCCATCGCCCAGTCGCTCTCCTGTATGAAGATGCAGGTCAGCTGTCTGCAGATGCAGGATGCTGAGATGCCGGAAAGCAACAAGCAGCTGCTGAGCCAGATCCGCAACGAGCTGAATACCTCCTGGATCCAGCTTCGCGAACTGCTGACCACCTTCCGTCTGCAGCTGACCGAGCCGGGCCTGCGCCCGGCGCTGGAAGCCAGCTGTCACGAATTTAGCGCCCGGCTGGGGTTCCCGGTGAAGCTGGATTACCAGCTGCCGCCGCGGTTTGTCCCCTCCCATCAGGCCATCCATTTACTGCAGATCGCCCGCGAAGCGCTGAGCAACGTGCTTAAGCATGCCGGCGCGACGGCGGTAACGGTCACCGTCAGCCAGCACAACAATCAGGTGAAGCTGACGGTTCACGACAACGGCCGCGGCGTGCCGGAAAATGCCGAACGCACGAACCACTATGGTTTAATTATTATGCGAGACCGCGCCCAAAGCCTGCGCGGTGATTGCCAGGTTCGCCGGAGAGAGACGGGTGGCACGGAAGTTGTCGTCACCTTTATTCCCGAGAAACCGCTCACAATTGCTCAAGGAGATACCCATGACTAATCAGGAACCGGCATCCATCCTGCTGATCGACGACCATCCGATGCTGCGTACTGGCGTGAAACAGCTGGTCAGCATGGCACCCGATATCACCGTGGTCGGCGAAGCCAGCAACGGCGAACAGGGCATTGAGCTTGCCGAATCCCTCGATCCCGATCTGATCCTGCTCGATCTGAATATGCCGGGCATGAACGGTCTGGAAACCCTCGACAAGCTGCGGGAAAAATCGCTCTCCGGGCGCATTGTCGTCTTTAGCGTGTCGAACCACGAAGAGGATGTGGTCACGGCGCTCAAGCGCGGGGCGGATGGCTATCTGCTGAAAGATATGGAGCCGGAAGATCTGCTTAAGGCACTGCAGCAGGCGGCGGCGGGCGAGATGGTGCTCAGCGAAGCCTTAACGCCGGTCCTCGCCGCCAGCCTGCGGGCAAACCGCGCCACCTCGGACCGTGACGTCAGCCAGTTAACCCCGCGCGAGCGCGATATTCTCAAGCTCATTGCCCAGGGGCTGCCGAACAAAATGATCGCCCGCCGCCTGGATATCACCGAAAGCACGGTCAAAGTGCATGTGAAGCATATGCTGAAGAAAATGAAGCTAAAATCGCGCGTGGAAGCCGCCGTATGGGTTCACCAGGAACGCATTTTTTAAGGGTTATTCATCCGGCAGCAGCTTCCAGCGCGGGTCGTCGTCAGGCAATGCGACCAGCGGTTGCACCACGGTCAGCGTGATTTCATTAGACGAGACGCGCTGGCCTTTCTCATCTTCCACCACCGCCGACAGGTGCCAGCGGTTTGACGCCCCTTCCCGGTCATCCCAGGCGGGCATGATCACGCTCCAGCCGTCGCTGCTGTTGCTTTTAGCCGGCGATGTCAGACTCAACGCCTGCGTATCCCCCTGCCAGTGGATCTGGCGGATGCCGTGCGTGCTGCGAACCTGCAGCTTCAGCATGACGGTTTCGCCCCCTTTCAGATCCCACGGCGGCGTGGCCAGCCAGACGGACAGCGTTTTGCGCTGACGGAACTCTATCACCGGCAGGCTGTTGCGCTCCGGCGAATCATAGCGGCTTCCGCGCAGGGAGCGCGTGGCGGCGACCTCACTGGCTGAAAGCTGTTTGGCCAGCGGCACGCCAAAGCGGTAGTTGAGCTTCAGCCCGAGGTTATTCTGGCTCTCGCCACTCTCGCCCTGCTTATGCGCGGCAGTCAACGTCACCAGCGGAACGGGGGTATAGTTAAGTCCCAGGTTGACTGCCACCGGGTTGTGATAGCCGGTGCCGCTATTGAACAGGTCGACGTTGTCACCAAAATATTGCTCAACGCTGAGACTGGTATTCAGGTGATGGAACCACGGCAGCCAGGCGTTGGCCGTCACGTCATATCCGCGCGCCATGCGCTGCTCCTGAATGTCCGAGCGCTCACGCCAGCTGGCAAAGGGCTGATAATAGTTCGCCGACAGGTGCAGATTTTCCCCCCACACTTCCGCGCCCAGCCCGGCACGCTGCAGGTTTTCATCCAGCAGGTTATCGTAAAAGGTGTTATAGCCCAGCAGCCATTTCCCGGCGATCCAGCGCTGCCCGATGCCGGCGTTACTGACCAGGCCATCCGTCTGCTGCGTCAGGCCAAGCTGGCTCCAGCTCAGGTAGCGGTTGTTATCGTTCCAGGGGATAAACCAGCTCCCGCTGCTGCCGTTGAATTTGCCCTCGTTATCCACCAGCACGTTCACGCTGGCGTTCCCCCAGGGCGACAGCCAGGACTCAATCTGCTGGTTCACTTCGCCGCTCACCGCGTCGCGCACCTGACCAAAGGCAAACTGACGTGCCTGCTCGCCGGTTGTCAGGCCGTTGTCGGTCATACTGGCTTCGCCAAAGGCTTTCGCCATTTCGGCCAGGTGTTTTTCCCCCTCGCCTGTGGGCGTCGCCATACCAAGGTCGGGCAAACTGTCCCCGTTATTATCAAAGGGATTCAGAGCCTGATGCATAAAGGAATTCGGCGCACCGTGAACGGCTCCGGCCGTAAGAAGGGAGAGTAAAAAAATTAAACGAATGCGGGACGGTACAGCCATCAACGTCGTCAATAAGAACCTGTGTTTATGAATAAACTCTTATTATGTTAACGCGATAAGCCCTGAAATGCAGTCCTGGCGGACATTTCAGGATTATCCTGAAACAGATTGTCGCCCTTACACCCTTATCCACACAGCCCTTTCAGCTCCGGCACGCACGAACCGCAGTTAGTACCACAGCGTAGCTTCGCCCCCAGTGCGCTGACGGAATCACAGCCACCGGCAATCGCCTCCCGTATCGTGTTTTCCCCAACGCTGAAACAGGTGCAGATAATGCGCCCCGGATCGCGGTGCTTTCCCACGCCCTGCCCGTTCAGCAGCGCATGGCGCGCAGCAGGCGTCAGGGGTGGCGACTGAAAAGCGGCGTCGATGACCGTATGCGCCAGCGCCGGTAACGCGGTGCCTTCCCAGAACCCGAGCATCAGCTGGCCTTCATGCCAGGCCAGTACGCTGCTGCGTGCATCCGTTTGCGCAGTCTGCAACTGCCAGCCGCGGGCGCGGGCGTAATCCGTTATCCAGGAAAACAGCGGCGTATCCCCCGCCACCGTCAGGCGTGAGGCTTTACGCCACCCGTGCGCCGATGGCGGCAGCTGCGGTAGCGCACGGGCATACAGTTCTCCCTGCCAGGCGGGCTGCCAGGGCATGATCCTGACGGCGGTTTGTTTACTCTCCGGCTGGCCCGAAACCGGATCGCAGCGCCCTTCCACCAGCGCATTCACCTTTCCCTGACGGGCAAACTGGGCGTTCCAGTGCATCGGGGCAAACGCCTCACCCTCGCGCTGACCGTCTCGGACGCACACTCGGGCCACCATCACGCCGCGCGGCGAGCTGATGCGCGCCAGCTGGCCGTCGCACAGGGAGAACCGAGCGGCGTCTGCAGGGCAAACCTCAACATACGGTTCGGCGATATGCTGCATCAGTCTGGCCACATATCCCGTGCGGGTCATGGTGTGCCACTGGTCGCGAATGCGCCCGGTGTTAAGGATCAGCGGGTAGAATGCGCTGACCGTCGCACCGTGCGGCTGAGGGGTAACCGGAACGATGTTCCGGCGCGGAAAATCCCCCGTCGGCCACTGATAAGGCTCAAGCTGATCCCACGCATCACGGGTCAGCGTAGCCAGATCGTGAAGGTTTAACGCCCGCGCGCCGTCATTTTCAAAGGCCGTCAGCGCCGCATGCTCGCAAAAAATCTCGTGGGGATGCTGCCAGGCAAAGGCGTCACCGTGCCCCAGTTGTTTCGCCACCTGCGCGACAATCCACCAGTCCGGCTTCGCTTCGCCCGGCGCTGGCAGAAACGCGCGCTGGCGGGAAATACGCCGCTCCGAGTTCGTCACCGTTCCCTCTTTTTCTCCCCAGCCCAGCGCCGGAAAGCGAATATGGGCGAAGCGGCTGGTGTCGGTATCTCTCATCACCTCAGAGATAATCACCAGCGGACAGTTCGCCAGCGCCTGGCACACCGCGTGGCTGTCCGGCAGCGAGACGGCAGGGTTGGTGCCCATGATCCACACCGCCTTCACCTCGCCGCGGGCGATGGCGTCAAACAGCTCTACCGCCATCAGGCCCGGAGTTTGCGCCAGCCGCTCCGTTCCCCAGAAACGCGCCACCCGCGAAAGATCGTCCGGCTCGAAGTTCATGTGCGCCGCCAGCTGATTCGCCAGCCCGCCCACTTCCCTTCCGCCCATCGCGTTTGGCTGGCCGGTCAGCGAGAATGGGCCGCAGCCCGGACGGTTAAATTTCCCGCTGGCAAGGTGAACGTTAATGATGGCGCTGCATTTGTCGCTGCCGCTGGAAGACTGGTTGATCCCCATGGTGTAGAGCGTGATGGCCCGGGGTGCCGTCATAAACCAGTCGTAAAAGGTAGCAATCTCCTGCGGCGTGAGGCCGCAAAACGCCGCCACGCGGGATACCGGCCACGCGTCCGTCCCCTGAATCACATCCAGCAGACCGACAAACAGCCCGGCGTCGCTCCCGGGCGCGAGCGCAAGATGCAGGTCGGCAATATCACAGGTGGCGGTTCTGCGCGGGTCAATGACCACCACTTTCATCTCGGGACTGGCCTGTCGCGCCTGCACCAGCCGCTGGTACAGCACCGGATGCGTCCAGGCCGCGTTTGAGCCAACCAGCACCACCAGGTCGCTGTTTTCCACATCCTCGTAATTGCACGGCACGACGTCTTCACCGAAAGCGCGTTTATAGCCCACCACCGCCGACGACATGCAGAGCCGGGAGTTAGTATCGATGTTTGCCGCGCCGATAAACCCTTTCATCAGCTTATTGGCGGCGTAGTAATCCTCCGTGAGCAATTGCCCGGAGGCGTAAAAGGCCACCGCCTGCGGCCCCCAGGTGTCGATGATCGCCTGTAACCGCTCGCCAGCCCCGCCCAGCGCCTGCGTCCAGTCCACCTCAACACCGTCAACCACGGGGTGCAGTAATCGCCCCTGCAGACCCGTCGTTTCTCCCAGAGCCGATCCTTTCACGCACAGGCGGCCAAAATTCGCAGGATGGCTTTCATCCCCGCGAACGCTTACCGTTTCACCTTCCACGCGGGCGACCACGCCGCAGCCGACCCCACAGTAGGGGCACGTTGTCCGGGTTTCCATCATGAGGCCTCCGCGCGCAACACCAGGGCATCGTTGCCAACCCACACTTTGCCGTCTTCAATTTTCACCGGCCAGGCACGAACCGCAGGTTCACCGTTATCCACCTGACAGCCGTCTCGCAGGCGAATACGCTGTTTGTAGAGCGGTGAGATCACCACCGGCTCGCCCGCCGCATCGCCAAGAATGCCGCGGGAGAGCACGTTCGCACTGCTGCCCGGCTCCCGATCGTCGAGGGCATAGACGAACTCACCAAAGCGGAACAGCGCAATCGGCTTACGCCCAAGCCGCGCGCCAATGCCCGCCTGCTCCGGGATGTCGGCGATGCCGCAAATTTCCTGCCAGCGCTTGTTGTTCTCCGCGGCGGTGTCGTTCACGGCGGTGCGGAACAGCGCCAGGCGGTTGGGATCGTTAAGGGTGGTCTGCCATTCACACTGGTAGGTTTCCACCACCCGGGCCATCTCCTGCTCCAGCTCGTGGGCAATGCCAAGGCTGTCGTTGAGGATCACCTCCCGCAGGTAGTCGAGACCGCCTTCCAGGTTGTCCATCCAGGTGCTGGTGCGCTGCAGGCGATCCGCCGTGCGGATGTAAAACATCAGGAAGCGATCGACGGTGCGGATCAGCGTTTCATCATCAAGATCGCTGGCAAAGAGATCCGCGTGGCGCGGCTTCATGCCGCCGTTGCCGCACAGATAGAGGTTCCAGCCTTTGTCCGTGGCGATGACTCCGACGTCTTTACTCTGCGCCTCGGCGCATTCGCGGGTACAGCCTGAGACGGCCATTTTGATTTTGTGCGGCGCGCGCAGGCCTTTGTAGCGGTGCTCCAGCCTGACCGCAAGGCTGGTGGAGTCCTGCACGCCGTAGCGACACCACGTCGATCCGACGCAGGATTTCACCGTGCGCAGGGATTTGCCGTAGGCGTGCCCGGTTTCAAACCCGGCCTCCACCAGCGCCTGCCAGATCGCCGGCAGTTGATCAAGGGTGGCACCGAAAAGGTCGATACGCTGGCCGCCGGTGATTTTGCTGTACAGGTTGTAGCGTTTGGCAATCTGACCGATAGCAATCAGCCCGTCTGCCGTCACTTCCCCTGCGGGCATCCTCGGGACGATGGAGTAAGTGCCGTCCTTCTGGATATTGGCAAAGTAGCGGTCGTTGGTGTCCTGCAGCGGCAGGTGTGACGGTTTTAGCAGGTATTCATTCCAGCAGGAGGCCAGCACCGAGCCCACCAGCGGCTTGCAGATCTCACACCCGTGCCCCTGCCCGTAGCGGCTAATCAGCTGGTCGAAGGTGCGAATATGGTTGACGCGCACCAGGTGGTAAATCTCCTGGCGCGAGTACGGGAAGTGTTCGCAGATATCCTTTTTCACCTCCACGCCCTGCTCGGCCAGCTGGCACTCCATCACCTGCTTCACCAGCGCGCTGCACCCGCCGCAGCCGGTTGCCGCTTTGGTACACTGCTTGACGGCGCCGATGTCCGTCGCGCCGGCACTCACCGCCTGGCAGATATCGCCTTTGCTGACGTTATGGCAGGAGCAGATTTGCGCACTTTCCGGCAGCGCCGCCACGCCGGGCGCTTTTGGCGCACTGCCTGACGATGCGGGTAAAATCAGCGCCTCCGGCTCTTTTGGCAGGGTGATGCCGTTGAGCATCATCTGCACCAGCGTGGCGTACTCGCTGGCATCGCCGACCAGCACGCCGCCGAGCAGCGTTTTTCCGTCGTGGCTCACCACCATTTTCTTGTAGATCTGCTGCGGGCCGTGCGTCCACTGGTAGCTCAGCGCACCCGGCGTGCGCCCGTGAGCGTCGCCGAACGAGGCGACGTCCACGCCCAGCAGTTTGAGTTTGGTGCTCATATCCGCGCCAGTGAATGTTTTATCCTCTCCCGCCAGCGCGGCGGCGGCCACCCGCGCCATCTGGTAGCCGGGCGCGACCAGACCAAAGATTTTCCCCGCCCACAGAGCGCATTCGCCGATGGCAAATACGTTCGGGTCGGAGGTCTGACAGCGATCGTCAATGCAGATCCCGCCACGCTCGCCGATAGCCAGCCCGCTGCTGCGCGCCAGCGCGTCCTGCGGACGTATGCCCGCAGAAAAGACCACCATGTCCGTTTCCAGCTGTTCGCCATCTGCAAAGCGCAGCACCAGCCCGTCGTCCGCGGGCGCGATTTCCGTTGTCGCTTTGCTGGTGTGAACGCTGACGCCCAGCGCCTCGATTTTTCTGCGCAGCATTGCCGCGCCGTCGTTGTCGAGCTGGACCGCCATCAGGTTGGGCGCAAACTCCACCACGTGGGTTTCAAGCCCGAGCTGCTTCAGCGCATTTGCCGCCTCCAGCCCCAGCAGCCCGCCGCCAATCACCACCCCGCGGCGAGAGCCCGCCGCATGCGCCGCAATCGCGTCCAGATCGTCAAGGGTGCGATAGACAAAACAGCCCGGTAAATCGTTACCCGGCACGGGCGGAACGAACGGGTATGAGCCGGTCGCCAGCACCAGTTTGTCCCAGTGGGTTTCATGCCCGCTGGCGGTGCGCACCACGCGTGCATCGCGATCGAGTGCGACAATCTGCTGCGACAGGCGCAGCTCAATGCCGTGGTCGGCAAAGAAATCCCCGTCCACCAGCGAGAGCGACGCCGCGCTGCGGCCGCCAAAATATTCCGACAGATGCACGCGGTCATAGGCGGCATAGCGCTCCTCGCCAAAGACAACAATCTGATACTGCTGATGCAGATTGCGGCTAACGCAATCTTCGAGGAAATGGTGGCCGACCATACCGTGCCCAACCACCACCAGAGTAGGTTTTGTCATAGCGTTCTGTCCTGCAACCTGCGGTTGCGTAGTGAAACGATCGAACAGCCAGTCCGCATGGGCGGGCGCAGCCGTTGCCAGTAAATCGGTGAAGGTTGCCGCGCTGCGGCAGTCCCCCATCAGCAGCACGCCAGCCAGCGCGCCGCGGTGAATCAATAAGCGTCGGTAGTGGCGCGTGAGGGGATCCCATGCGCTCCAGACCACGTCCTCCGGTTGCACCGTGGCGCGACCGGCGGTGAACAGTTCGATGCCCGTCACCTTGAGGCGCATCCCGCTGTCCGTTGGGGCAAAAGAGGCTACGGCTTCCCCGGCCAGCCGGGCGGCGAGGATATCCGCCTGCGCCAGACAGGGCGCCACCAGGCCAAACGTCTGGCCGTCGATCTCACAGCATTCGCCAATGGCGCTGACGTTCGCCGCGGAGGTCTGCATCTGCGGATTCACCACAATGCCGCGGGCGCAGCGAACGCCGCTGGCTTTTGCCAGCGAGATGTTGGGCTGAACGCCGGTGGTCAACACCACACGGGTGGCGTGAATACGCTTGCCGTCCGACAGCGTCACCGACTCCGCCGCGATGGACGCAATCCCGGACGAAAGCGCGCAGCGCACTCCGCGCGCTGCCAGCGCCTCTTCCAGCAGGACGCCAGCCTGCTGGTCCAGCTGTTGTTCCATTAACCACGCCCCGCGATGTACCAGCGTGACGTTGTCACAGGTACTGGCAAGCGCGGCGGCAGCCTCAACGCCGAGCACCCCACCACCCAGCACCACCGCCGGGCCCGGGATAGCCTGAATCGCGCCGATGTCCGTCAGCCGACGGAAGGTAAAGACGTGAGAGGCATCCCCGCCAGGGATAGGCGGCACAACGGGCGTTGATCCGGTGGCAAACACCAGCTCATCCCAGGCCAGCGTGGTTTGTGCCGTACGGACCAACCGCTTCTCAACATCTACCGCGAGCACCTGTTCCCCCCTTCGCACCGTCACACCGCGGGACTCATACCAGGCGTCATCCTGCAGGCGGATCTGTTCCGCCTGTTTTTCCCCACCCAGCACCGGCGAGAGCTGGATGCGGTTGTAGGCGTGTTCCGGCTCATCGCCCAGCACGGTAATCGCGAAGCGACCGGGAGCACGCGCGGTCAGCGAGGCGATCAGCCGCGTTGCTGCCATGCCATTGCCGATAACGATCAGTCGCGTCATGGCTGCCCCTTTATGCCGCTTTGGGCTGTTTTTCATAAAGGAAATGCAGGATCTGCTGACGCAGATGGTGATAACGGCTGTCGTCCGCCAGCTGCACCCGGTTACGCGGGCGCGGCAGGTCAACGTGCAGGATCTCCCCGACGGTCGCCGCCGGGCCGTTAGTCATCATCAGCACGCGATCGGAGAGCAGTACCGCCTCATCCACGTCGTGGGTGATAAGCACAATGGTGGTGTTCAGCGCCTGCTGGATCTGCATCACCGAGTCCTGCAGATGGGCGCGGGTCAGCGCATCCAGCGCGCCAAACGGCTCATCCATCAGCAACACCTTCGGCTTCATCGCCAGCGCGCGGGCAATGCCGACGCGCTGCTTCATGCCGCCGGAGATCTCTCCCGGCCGCTTATGCAGGGCGTGCCCCATCTGCACGCGATCGAGGTTGTGTTCAATCCACTCCCGACGCTCCGCCTTGCTCATGGTGTGGCGGAACACGTGATCCACCGCCAGGGCCACGTTGTCGAAGCAGGTAAGCCACGGCAGCAGGGAATGGTTCTGGAACACGACCGCGCGCTCCGGACCCGGCCCGGCGATTTCACGGTTATCGCAAATCAGCCCGCCTTCCGTCGGCAGCGTTATTCCGGCGATAAGGTTCAGCAGCGTCGATTTACCGCAGCCGGAGTGACCGATCAGGCTCACGGTTTCACCTTCGTGAATATCAAACGAGACGTTTTGCAGCGCCAGAAACTCACCGCTGGCGGTGGAAAAACGCTGGCTTACAGCCTGGACCTGAATTATCGGTTTCATCTTCGCTCCTTATTTTTCCTGCCAGCTAAAGCGGCGGGCGATCAGCATCAGCCCCTGCTCCAGCAGTAACCCGACCACGCCAATGATGACGATGGCGATGAGAATGTTTTCGACGTTGAGGTTGTTCCACTCATTCCAGATCCAGAAGCCGATCCCTAAACCGCCGGTCAGCATCTCGGCGGCGACAATGACCAGCCAGGCAATGCCGATGGACAGGCGCACCCCGGTCAACACCGCCGGCAGCACGGCCGGAAAGAGAATACGGCGCAGGATGGTCCACTCGGAGAGCTGCAGCACGCGGGCAACGTTGAGGTAGTCCTGTGGAATACGGCGCACCCCTTCAGCGGTGTTGATCACCATCGGCCAGATCGAGCAGATAAAAATGGTCCAGCTGGAAGCCGGCTCCGCTTTCTGGAACAACAGCAGGCCGATAGGCAGCCAGGCCAGCGGGCTAACCGGGCGCAACAGCGCGATGAGCGGGCTGAACATGCGCGAGAAAAAGGTGAAGCGACCAATCAGAAAGCCGAGCGGGATCCCGGCGAGCGCGGCCAGGCCAAAGCCCACCGCCACGCGCTGCAGTGAGGCGAGTACGTTCCAGCCGATGCCCATGTCGTTGGGGCCGTCACGGTAAAAGGGATCGGCGAACAGCGTTAACGCCGAGTCGAGGGTGCTGAGCGGCGTCGGGAATCCTTTGCTGTTGATCGCGGCCAGTAGCCAGAGCACGACCAGCAGCCCCAGCCCCAGAAACGCCGGAATGAGGCGCTGAAAAATCGCGTTAATCCGGCGGGCAAACGTCGGGGTACGGCGGCGAACCTGCACCGGAGGCAGAATAATCACCTCCCCACTCTCCGGCGTCTCGTGTGATGTCGTCTTTTGCAGATGCTGCATAATCAGGCCCCTCTACGGTGAATAGCGAAACGGTTGGCGTATCCTTCCGGGTCGGTACCGTTCCAGACGGTGCCGTCCATCAATGTGCTGCTACGCAGCGGTGACGCCGGGGCGGTAATGCCCCCTACTGCCGTGGCGGCATCCTGCCAGACCGCGGTCTGGTTAATGCGCTGCGCAATGCCCGCATAGTCCGGGGCGGATTTGAGCAACCCCCAGCGGCGGAACTGGGTTAAGAACCACATGCCGTCGGAAAGATACGGGTAGCTGACGGCACCGTCGTTGAAGAAGCGAATCGGATGGGCGTCCTGCCAGTGCGAACCCACGCCGTTGTCGTACTCGCCCAGCATCCGCCCGGTAAGGTACTGCTCTTTGGTGTTCAGCCACGCGCGGCGGGAGAGGATCTGCGCGGTCTCGCGTTTGTTTTCCGGGGACGCGTCAATCCAGCGCGCCGCCTCCAGCACGGCGCTGACCAGCGCCCGCGCGGTGTGGGGGTTTTTCTCCACCCACTCGCGACGCGTGCCGAGGATTTTTTCCGGATGATCGGCCCAGATGGACTGAGACGTCGCAGCGGTAAAACCGATACGATCGTTGATGGCCCGCGCGTTCCACGGCTCGCCGACGCAAAAACCGACCATGTTGCCAATGCGCATGTTCATCACCATTTGCGGAGGCGGTACCACCACGGTGCGAACATCGTTAAACGGATGAATGCCCGCGCTGGCCAGCCAGTAGTAGAGCCACATGGCGTGCGTGCCGGTCGGGAAGGTATGCGCAAAGGTGTATGCCCCCGGCGCCTGCTGCCCGGTCAGCTTTTTCAGCCCGTCGAGATCGCGAACACCCTTTTCGGCCAGATCGGCGGAGAGCGTAATCGCCTGCCCGTTCTGGTTGAGGGTCATCAGGTTGGCCATCTGCTGCGGCTTTCCGGCGATCCCCAGCTCCAGCCCGTACAGCAGGCCGTAGAGAATGTGCGCGGCATCCAGTTCGCCCGCTACCAGCTTGTCGCGCACCGCCGCCCAGCTCGCCTCTTTAGTGGGCACGATGGTGATGCCGTACTTTTTATCAAACCCTTTCAGCGCTGCGATAATCACCGGCGCGCAGTCGGTCAGCGGGATAAACCCGATGCGCACTATTTCCTGCTCCGGTTTATCCGAGCCTGCCGCCCATGCGGCCTGCATGACCCCCGGTAGCAGCATTGCCCCACTCGCCAGCATGCTGGCCTGCAAAAACCGCCGTCTCGACAAATCCGCCATGACCACTCCTGAAAAAAAACCAAAAAAAAAGCGCCCGACAGTGCCGAAGCACCGCTGGACGCCTTTATCCCGAAGACTGATGCACCGCCGTTGGCGCACCGTCAAAAATGGTTAATCTGATAATGCAAAGTGAATGCCAGGTTTTAACGCGCAGTTTTCGCGGTGCCAACCGCCTTACCCTCACGTTTACGCACCTCAATCAGGCACAAAATGCCCACGGATTGTGCAGCTACTCCTTTGGTGTTACTTCCCAGAGGTGCTTCACCATGAGCAGCGCACGGGCGATCTCCACCATTCTCTGGTTCTTGTCCATCGCCATTTTGCGCAGCGCCGTCCAGGCCTGTTCTTCACTCATATTCTGGTGGGTCATCAGCACGCTTTTCGCTTTATCAATGGTTTTACGCTCTTCAAGCGTATCGCGCAGCGACGCAAGCTGACGGGAGAGTTGCTCTATCTCGCGCGCCTGCTGGCGAACCAGGGTGAGCAACGGTTTTTCCGGGTAGTGGATCAGCGGATCGTCCTGCTCATCGGCGGGCGGTGCGTAGTCGTCGTCACGGTGAATACGCGCGTCCACGGCGAGCATCAGATCGGCAATCATGGTCTCCTCCAGCGCGCGCAGGTGTTCCAGGCGCGAGGTTTGCAGGGCGAACCAGGTCAATGCGGTAGTGCCATTATCGGCGGCAGGCTGGCGGGTACAGGCCACGCGCCGGAGTTGCTCCGTTTCACGATCGGGCTGGCAGTTCAGGGTAAAGGTGGTCTGCACCTCAGCGTGGCTGTGCGAGAGAAAGATCTCAAAACAGGCCTGCTGTCCGTCAATGCGGTCAACCAGCCTCTGGCGGGTGACATCATCGAAAAAGCCCTGCGTGAAGCCAATCGCCCCCAGGGCCCGCTCTTGTCCCGCCAGCTCTTTCCCCTGCATCAGGCTATACAGGGCGACAAAACGCCCGGCGATGTGCGGATCGTCAATGCTGTCATTAAGCTGCGGCACGATACTGAGCAGATGGCGAAGCATGCGCGAGTAGTGCTCCATCGCCTGCGGCGCCGTAAGGGTTTGCTGGCGCACGCCGTCACGCAGGGCGGGAAGCATATCCAGGCTTTGCAGCGCGCCGCCGATGCGTTCACAAACGGCACTTCCCGGAACAGGGGACTGTTTGTCGAGAATGCCATACAGGGCAGCCAGGTTTTCATCCACCAGCGCCCGGCTGGCTTTGCATTCGGGGGCGTAAAGCTGACCCTGTGAGCAGAGCCAGACGTTGGAAGCCCCGCGCTCGCACTGTAACATGTGCACCAGCTGGCTGATGCCATGCACAAGCACGCCCAGCTGTGCCAGTTTGCTGAGCTGCTCCCGGCGCATCGTCCTTGCGCGCTGGAGCCATTCGTTAGCCCCTGGTGAAATGCCAGCCTTTAATGTCATGCTTACTCTCCGGAACAGCGAAACCCGTGAAAGCTAAGCAATATTCGTGCCTTTATAAGAACAGGAGTCAACATGCAAAAAATTGTGATTGTCGCCAACGGTGCGGCCTACGGCAGCGAATCCCTTTTTAACAGCCTGCGTCTGGCCATTGCGCTGCGCGAAAAGGAGAGCGACCTGGCGTTGCGACTCTTTTTAATGTCGGATGCGGTCACTGCAGGTCTGAAGGGGCAGAGACCCGCAGAGGGGTATAACATTCAGCAGATGCTGGAGATCCTGACCGCGCAAAATGTGCCGGTGAAACTGTGCAAAACCTGCACCGACGGGCGGGGCATCACCGGCCTGCCGCTGATTGACGGCGTGGAGATCGGTACCCTGGTTGAACTGGCAGAGTGGACTCTGACCGCTGATAAAGTATTAACTTTTTAATAATAAACCCGTAAAAATATTTTTTTCTTATGGACGCGGTTTCAGCATCAAGTTTACCTGCTGGGTTGCCGATAGGCATGGAAACAACACAGCAGGTATTTAACTTATGTTCAGATCGATTCGTGCTCGCATTATTGCCGCGACGACAGGCTGCCTGGTCGTCGCCCTTCTCCTCAATACGGTTATCAACTTCCAGGTCACGCGCCAGGATAACCAGCAGTCCCAGCGCGATATCCTGACCAGCACCAGCGCCAGCCATAATATGGCGATTGCCGACTGGGTCAAAAGCAAGATGACCGTGATCGCCTCCGCCCGGAGCGTGGCGCTGAGTGACGATCCGGTTCCGGTGTTTAAACAGCTTGCCCAGGCGGGTGGGTTCACCAACGTCTATGTGGGCTACGCCAGCAAAACGGCAAAATTCTCCGAGCCTGCCGGTGTACCTGCGGATTATGATCCGACCATTCGCCCGTGGTATCAGCAGGTGGTCAGCACCGACGGTCCGGTTGTGACTGCGCCGTATGTCGACGCCGGAACCGGGAAACTGGTGGTGACCTTCGCCGTGCCGGTGAAAGAAAATGGCGCCCTGAAAGCGGTCGTGGCGGGTGATGTGGCCATGGACAGCGTGGTGGCGAACGTGCGCGGGATCCATCCTACCCCGGCCAGCAGCGGGTTACTTCTTAACAGCGATGGCAGCGTGATTGCGGCTAACGATCCGGCTCTGACGCTCAAACCGTTTGCTGAGACCATCAAAGGCATCGATTTTGCCGCACTGAAAAGTGGCAATCTGGTCGACGGAACCCTGAATGACGTCGAGAAAACCTTCGTGGCGACCGCCGTGCCGGGCACCAACTGGCTGTTAGTGGTCGCCCTCGACAACGGTGACGCCACCTCCGGCATGCGTTCCCTGCTTAAAGCATCGGCGATTTCGCTGGTGATCCTGGCGCTGCTGAGCGCGGCCATTGTCCATTTCCTGATTGCCCGTCTGCTGAAACGTCTGTCTGACATTCGCGACGCGATGCACAACATTGCCAACGGCACCAACGATCTGTCGCAGCGCCTGCCGGACGCCGGCGAGGACGAAGTCGCGCAGATCGCCCAGGCCTTTAACGCCTTCAGCGATAAGCTCGCGGTGGTGATGGTGCAACTCCGTGATGCCAGCGAGTCGGTGAAAAATGCCGCGCAGGAGATTGCCGCCGGTAACCAGGATCTTTCCGGACGTACCGAGCAGGCGGCATCCAGTCTGCGCGAGACGGCCAGCGCCGTGGAGCAGATCACCGCCTCCGTGACCCAGTCAAATGAGTCGGCGGCGGAAGCGAACGACCAGGCGAGCAAGGCCTCAGCGGCCGCGGCCCGCGGCGGCGAGGTGGTATCGCAGGCGATCAGCACCATGCAGTCCATCGAAGTGGCGTCGGCCAAAATTGGCGATATCACCAGCGTGATTGACGGTATTGCTTTCCAGACCAACATTCTGGCGCTGAACGCTTCCGTCGAAGCGGCCCGCGCCGGCGAGCAGGGTCGCGGGTTTGCCGTGGTGGCGGGCGAAGTGCGCAACCTGGCCAGCCGTAGCGCCCAGGCGGCGAAGGAGATTAAATCACTGATTGATTCCACTACCGACAGCGTGGCGACCGGTTCTCGCTACGTACATCTGGCCGGGGAAAGCATGGATGAGATCCGCTCCAGCATCGGCAGCGTCTCCGGCATCATGCGCGAAATCTCCATCGCCACCAGCGAGCAGATGAAAGGCATTCACGAGATTAACCACGCGGTGACCCATCTCGACCGCATGGTACAGCAGAACGCCGAACTGGTGGTGCAATCTGCCGCCGCGGCTGGTGCCCTGCAGAGCCAGGCGGGCGACCTTGCTGAAACCGCCGGCCATTTCCGCATTTAATGTTAATCCGGCGCGCGTTTAGCGGCTAAAACGCGCGCCAGCTGACATTTTGAGGAATATTGTCATTTTTGTTTAATCGTTATGCCATTTTTTGATCAAAATCAGCATCCCACCCCCTCCCCTTTGGTGTTATGCCATGAGTGAATTGTGAACAACATCACGCTCGGATATGGCTGCAGGGAGAGCGTTGTTTAAGACTACGGGGTAAAAAATGGCACTGGTAAAAACAAGTTTGAAACTGTTTGGCGGGGATACGGTCGTGGTGCGCTGCTCAGAGCGCTGTCGTATTCATCTGATGAGTTCAAAGGCACAGAAACAGTCCCAGGCGGATATTCTGACCGTGCAGGATGACAAGGCCTGGCTTACCGTGCCCTATACCGGCACATGGGATGTGCTGATCGACAGCCACAGTCAGTCACTGGAGCATTCCGTCAGCTACGTGGCAGCATAACGTCACACGCCCGGCAAGCCGGGCGTATTATCAGGCAAAGCCCGGTCGCAGCGTGCTGTTGACCGCGTTTCCTTCCAGCAGCGCCTTCACCTTCACCACCAGCTCATTCAGACAATCGTCCTTCATGCCGAGGCGGGTCAGTTCCTGATCGAGGGAGAAAAGATACTGCGCGTTGGTGCCCAGCGGCCCGCTGGCGGCGGCAATTAACGGCGCAATCACCTGCGTGCGGGTGTCCGCTTCGTACAGCGGATGACGCGGATCCATAATAAAGACCAGCGCATTGACGGTGCGTCCGTCGTCGAGGTCCAGCTTGCACCAGCTCGGCATATAACAGCCGGTGATCATCTCACGCTTCCAGAGCAGCGTCAGCTCCTCTTCCAGCGTGGCATCAGGAAGGCGATAGGCCACTCCCGTGGTGCGACCGCCCTCTTTCAGTGCAAGCATGCGTCCCGGCTGACACGCGCTGCCACGTCCGGCGGTTAATCGCAGGCAAAATGCGCGATGCCATCCGGGGAGCGTACCCGTCGCCGATTCGACAAATTCCAGAGCCGGGTTCCACATCAGTGAACCGTAGCCAAAAATCCATACCGGGCCATCATCCGGGCGGCAGGCAAGCGTGGCAGCGAGCGACGCCGCACGTTGTTCAGCTGACCAGAGAAGCGATTCCTCAATAGCACCAAATGCCGTCTTACAATCTGCCTTCATTAAGAAATCACGCGTTAACACTTTACACCTCCGCCACTGCATGCTTCCTTGCGACATCTGTAATTCGCCTTCCCGGCATTATGTGCTGGTCATTTTACCAGCGGTAAAATAACGATAAGCAATTAGCGGACCCGTTGCAATACAACAGCAGTTCAACCGCCTGAAAAGTCAAAATGAAGGCAGCGAATGATTTCACGGCTATTTCTTTTTATGCCATTTATCATCGTCTCCTTTCTCATAATCATGTTTGACTGCGGCCCAGGCGACTTTGTGCGCCGTCTCTTCACGGCTGGCATCATCCCGGCGATCGTCCTTATCTTTGTATTGATCCCAGGCGCTGTTAAACGCCTCTTTGTAGATCTCCTGCGCGTGATCGGGGAGTACGTTTTGTACGTTATCCGGTAATTCGCGTTTCGTTTTATAGGGCATCACTAACCTCTCTTTTGCTTAAAGAGATAAGTGTGGACGACGATACGCCATGGTGCCAGTCAGGAATAATTTATGCGTAAATTATAATGATAATCTACTGTTATTTAAGGCATATAAAATAAAGATAACGCATTATGCGCATCATGATGCAATATCATCACAAAGGGTAAATTTGAGTAAAAAATAAAGGGTATTTAACAGAGAACTGTTAATGTAACGGCCTCAAAAATCTATCTATAATGACAAGCACCTGCATTGATGGAGAAGCACATGACAGCAGCACACGAGGCGGTGAAGACCCGCCACAAGGAGACGTCACTCATTTTCCCGGTTCTGGCACTGGCTGTGCTGCTCTTCTGGGGAAGCAGTCAGTCACTGCCAGTGGTGGTTGGTATCAATATTCTGGCCCTGGTCGGTATCTTAACCAGCGCATTTAGCGTCGTTCGCCATGCGGACGTATTAGCCCACCGTCTGGGTGAGCCTTACGGATCGTTAATTCTCAGCCTTTCCGTTGTTATTCTTGAAGTCAGTCTGATTTCCGCACTCATGGCGACCGGTGACGCCGCGCCGACGCTGATGCGCGACACGCTCTATTCGATCATCATGATTGTCACGGGTGGTCTGGTGGGCTTCTCTCTGTTACTGGGCGGAGGCAAATTCGCGACCCAGTATATGAACCTGTTCGGCATTAAACAGTATCTGATTGCGCTCTTCCCGCTGGCGATTATTGTGCTGGTCTTCCCGATGGCGCTGCCGGGCGCCAATTTTTCTACCGGTCAGGCGTTGTTGGTCGCGCTCATTTCCGCAGCCATGTACGGCGTGTTTCTGCTGATTCAGACCAAAACGCACCAGAGCCTGTTTGTGTATGAGCATGAAGATGACAGCGACGACGATGACCCGCACCACGGCAAGCCGTCGGCCCACAGCAGCGCGTGGCATACGGTTTGGCTGATCGTACATCTGATTGCGGTGATTGCCGTCACCAAGATGAATGCCAACCCGCTGGAGACACTGCTGACTGAGCTGAACGCGCCAGTGGCGTTTACCGGTTTCCTGGTGGCGCTGTTGATTCTGTCCCCTGAAGGACTGGGGGCGCTGAAAGCGGTGCTGAACAATCAGGTGCAGCGCGCGATGAACCTGTTCTTCGGCTCGGTACTGGCAACCATTTCACTCACCGTACCGGTAGTGACGCTGATTGCCTTTATGACCGGCAACGAACTGCAGTTTGCGCTGGGCGCGCCGGAGATGATTGTGATGGTGGCATCATTGCTGCTGTGCCAGATTTCGTTCTCCACCGGACGCACCAATGTGCTGAACGGGGCAGCGCATATGGCTTTGTTTGTTGCGTATCTGATGACGATTTTTGCGTAAGAGTGGTCCGGTGCGGCCTGATGCCCTCACTCCAACCCTCTCCCACAGGGAGAGGGAGAAAACATAAAAAAACCCGCCGAAGCGGGTTTTTTTATTATTTGCTGGTATCCAGCTCGTCGAAGCTTTTCACCAGATCGTCAATCGCTTTGATCTGCTTCAGGAACGGCTCCAGTTTATCCAGCGGCAGCGCGGAAGGACCGTCGCATTTCGCGTTATCCGGATCCGGGTGCGCTTCAATGAACAGACCCGCCAGGCCGGTCGCCATCCCGGCACGCGCCAGCTCGGTCACCTGCGCACGACGGCCACCCGACGCCGCGCCAAACGGGTCACGGCACTGCAGCGCGTGGGTTACGTCGAAGATCACCGGCGACTGGTTAGAGACGTTCTTCATCACGCTGAAGCCCAGCATGTCCACCACCAGGTTGTCGTAGCCGAAGTTAGCGCCACGGTCGCACAGGATAACTTTGTCGTTGCCACCTTCGATAAATTTATCGACGATGTTGCCCATCTGGCCCGGGCTCACGAACTGCGGTTTTTTCACGTTAATGACCGCACCGGTTTTCGCCATCGCTTCCACCAGGTCAGTCTGGCGAGCCAGAAACGCCGGGAGCTGGATCACGTCTACCACGTCAGCCACTGGCTGCGCCTGAGAAGCTTCATGCACGTCGGTGATCACTTTCACGCCAAACGTCTGTTTCAGCTCCTGGAAAATTTTCATCCCCTCTTCCAGGCCCGGGCCACGGTAAGAGCGAATTGAGGAGCGGTTGGCTTTGTCAAAAGAGGCCTTAAACACGTACGGGATGCCCAGCTTCTGGGTCACGGTCACGTAGTGCTCGCAGATACGCATGGCGAGATCGCGGGATTCCAGCACGTTCATACCGCCAAACAGCACGAACGGCAGGTCGTTTGCCACGTTGATATCACCAATGCTAACCACTTTTTGTTTCATAGGATCGCCTTATTCAGGTGTGAATCGGAATTAAGATTAATGCAGTGTAATTTGTTTGTGCGAGATCGCGTTGATCTGCGCCCGAATCATTTCGCTGATCGGATCTTCCGGACATTGTTCGACGAAATAGCTTAAATCGTTCAGCGCCACGTGCTCGCAGTCGAGCTGGGCATAAATAAGCCCGCGGTCGCGAATTTCGTACGGATCTTCCGGATTAAACTGCAGCAACACTTCGCTGGCACGCAGGGCCAGCTCCATCTGACGCTCTTCCATCAGCGCCGATTTCAGCGTATCCAGCAGTTTACGGATAACTTCGGCGTTGTCGGCTTCGTCGAGATCTTCATTAAAGAGCTCGGCCACCGGGCTGATATTGCCTTTCAGCCAGACGTCCAGCGTATGTTCGTCCAGCGTGTCGCCGTTAAACGGATTAATCAGCCACATTTCACCGTCCAGCCACTCGGCACGCAGGATCATCTGCGTCGGGAAAATGACCGGCACCAGTGGAATATCCAGACGGTGCGCGATCCACAGCAAAATAGAGCCCAGGGCGACCGCGCTGCCCTGACGATTTTTTAACACCTGGTCCAGCCATAATGCGTCAGACAGGCGATACACGCCCCGCGTGTCGCAGAAACCCCATTCGCCGTAGAAAAGCTCAAGCAGCTTCTCCAGCTGCCAGTCCTGCGGACGCGCCTGATTGATCTCTTCGCGCGCCAGGCTGACCAGACTCTCCAGCTCATCGTAGACATACTGCGACGTAAAATCGTCGCGAATCATCTCCGAAATCAGGATCATGCCATCGCAGAGCGGCACTTTATTAAATTCGAAATCGGCTAAGGACCTCATGACTTACCCCAGTAACGACTGCGCGTACAATGACGTCCAGACGCGATAAAACCCAAAACGATGTCAATGATAACGCCAAACGGCTTTTCAGTCAGCCCTGCGCCTTTATCAGTAAATGGCAGATAGCCAGGCTTCATGCCCATTGCCCCAGCGTCAGACGCTCGTTACCGCCGTAGTCGCGGCAGGTTTCAACCGCCGTGTAGCCTGCCTGTGTAAACAGCGCCCGCACGGCGTCCCCCTGCGTCCAGCCATGCTCCACCAGCAGCCAGCCACCGGGAAGTAAATGCTGTCGTGACGTTGTCACAATGTGATCGAGATCGGCTAATCCCTCCCTGGCGGCAACCAGCGCCGACAGCGGTTCGAAGCGCACATCCCCCTGCGAGAGGTGCGGGTCATGCTCGTCGATATAGGGCGGGTTACTGACAATCATCCCGAACGTCTGCTTCTCCAGTGCGCTAAACCAGCTGCTTTGCAGGACGGTCACGTTAACCAGACCAAGACGTTCCACGTTACGCTGCGCCAGTGCCACCGCGTCGGGCATCACATCCACCGCCGTGACCGCGCAATCGGGCCGTTCGCTGGCGAGCGCCAGGGCGATGGCCCCGGTCCCCGTACCGAGATCGAGAATGCGGCAGGCCTCTGCGGGTAAACGCGCCAGCGCCTGCTCCACCAGACACTCGGTGTCAGGACGCGGGATCAGCGTCGCCGCAGAGACGAACAAGGGTAACGACCAGAACTCACGCTCTCCGACGAGATGCGCCACCGGCTCACCGGTTTTACGGCGGGCAAGCAGCGCGGCGAGCTGCGCTTCCTGTTCAGCGGTCAGTTCGGTTTCGCCGAACGCCAGCAGAAACGTACGAGCTTTGCCCGTCACGTACTCCAGCAAAATTTCGGCATCACGCTTCGGGCTTTCACTCCCGGAAAGCTCACCGGTGGCATGGCGTAACCAGTGCTGAAAATCCATTATTCCTGCTCGGACAGTGCCGCCAGCTGGTCGGCCTGGTATTCCTGGACGATAGGCTCAATCAGCATGTCCAGTTTCCCTTCCATCACCTCGTCCAGACGGTAGAGCGTCAGGTTGATGCGGTGGTCCGTCACGCGACCCTGCGGGAAGTTGTAGGTGCGGTTGCGGTCACTGCGATCGCCGCTGCCCAGCAGATTACGACGGGTTGACGCTTCCGCCTGCTGGCGTTTCGCCATTTCTGCCGCGTGAATACGCGCCCCCAGCACGGAAAGCGCTTTGGCTTTGTTTTTGTGCTGGGAACGTTCGTCCTGGCACTCCACCACAATGCCGGTTGGCAGGTGGGTAATACGGATGGCGGAGTCGGTGGTGTTAACGTGCTGACCGCCCGCCCCGGAGGAGCGGAAAGTGTCGATGCGCAGATCGGCCGGGTTGATGTCCGGCAGTTCCGCTTCCGGCAGCTCCGGCATCACCGCCACCGTACAGGCGGAGGTATGAATGCGACCCTGAGATTCGGTAGCCGGCACGCGCTGTACGCGGTGACCGCCAGATTCAAACTTGAGACGACCGTACACGCCGTCGCCGCTGATCTTGGCGATAACCTCTTTGTAGCCACCGTGTTCGCCTTCGTTGGCGCTCATGATCTCCACGCGCCAGCGGCGTGACTCGGCGTAGCGGCTGTACATGCGGAACAGGTCCCCGGCAAACAGGGCCGCTTCGTCACCGCCGGTACCGGCGCGGACTTCCACAAAGGCGTTACGCTCATCGTCCGGATCTTTCGGCAGCAGAAGCACCTGAAGCTGCTGCTCCATCTCTTCAGAACGCGCTTTCGCATCCTGCAACTCTTCCTGCGCCATCTCGCGCATTTCAGGATCGTCGAGCATCATCTGCGCGGTTTCGATATCTTCCTGAACCTGTCGCCAGTCGGTATAGCATTTAGAAACATCACTTAACTGCGCGTATTCACGTGAGAGCGCGCGAAAACGTTCCTGGTCCGCAATGGTCCCGGCATCGCCGAGCAGCGCCTGGACTTCTTCATGGCGCTCGTGCAGAGCTTCCAGTTTAGCGACGATAGAAGGCTTCATAGGCGTAAGTGCACCTTGTCTTAGAAAATGGGTATAGGGCGCTATTCCAGCCCGAGGCTGTTGCGCAGAATAGTCAGGCGTTCATCATCCCCGTCACGGGCAGCCTGCTGAAGAGATTTGGTTGGTGCATGGATCAGGCGGTTGGTCAGTTTCCATGCCAGATCCTGCATAATCGCGTGTGCGTCGCCGCCCTGGTCAAGGGCCGCTAACGCTTTTGCAGTCAGGTCATCACGCACCTGTTCCGCCTGTCCGCGGTACTCGCGGATGGTCTCGCTGACGCTTTGCGCGCGCAGCCAGGCCATAAACTCACTGGTTTCCTGCTCGACAATGGTTTCCGCCTGCACCGCCGCCGCTTTACGCTGAGCGAGGTTATGCGAAATGATGCTTTGCAGGTCATCCACGCTGTAAAGGTAGGCGTTAGCCAGCTTGCCAACTTCTGGCTCTACATCGCGCGGAACGGCGATGTCCACCAGCAGCATCGGCTGATTACGACGGGATTTGAGCGCGCGCTCCACCATCCCTTTACCGATGATCGGCAGCGGGCTGGCGGTCGAGCTGATAATAATATCCGCCTCTTTCAGGCGTTCATCGATGTCGCTCAGGGCAACCACCTCTGCCCCCACTTCATCCGCCAGCACCTGCGCGCGTTCGCGGGTGCGGTTAGCGATAATCATCTTTTTCACTTTATGCTCGCGCAGATGGCGCGCCACAAGTTCGATGGTTTCGCCCGCGCCCACCAGCATCACGGTGACGGTTGACAGGGATTCAAAGATTTGGCGTGCAAGGGTGCAGGCCGCGAAAGCAACAGAAACCGCACTGGCACCAATGTCGGTTTCGGTTCGCACACGCTTTGCCACGGAGAATGACTTCTGGAACATGCGCTCCAGCTCGCTGGCCTTCAGATGCCCTTTTTGCGAATCCGCAAAGGCTTTTTTCACCTGACCCAGAATTTGCGGCTCGCCCAGCACCAGCGAATCCAGCCCGCTGGCGACGCGCATCAGATGGCTGACGGCATCGTTATCCTGATGCCAGTACAGGCTGTTGCGCAGCTCGTCTTCATTGAGGTTGTGGTAGTCGCATAACCAGCGGATCAGCGCTTCGTGCAGGTTATCCTGCTCTTCCACGCTTAAATAGAGCTCGGTACGGTTGCACGTCGAGAGCACCACGCCACCCTGCACCATCGGCTGGGCAAGCAGGCTGTCCAGCGCCAGGTCAAGCGTATCCGGCGAAAACGTAACGCGTTCTCGCAGCGAAACCGGGGCTGTTTTGTGGTTGATACCGAGTGCTAATAGGGTCATGTTGAGCGGGAGTAGTACCAGCGTTAATAAGGTTAGCAGAACGCATCATACAGGATGCGCGAGATCAATAAAAGGGACTGCCCCCTTTCGGAGTAATAGGTTACACAACGCTTTGAGATAATTTGAACGTAGACGGTGGGGACCATCAACGCTAGCATTAACAGTTATAACTGCAACGTATCTCAAGGATTTGTCCTCATTATGACCCGACTGATTCGCCTGCTGCCGCTGGCGGCACTGGTTCTGACCGCATGTACCGTCACCCAACCAAAAGGCCCGGGCAAAAGCCCTGATTCACCGCAGTGGCGTCAGCACCAGCAGGATGTCCGTAATTTGAGCCAGTACCAGACCCGCGGCGCCTTCGCTTATCTCTCTGACGAACAAAAAGTTTATGCGCGCTTCTTCTGGCAGCAGACCGGCCAGGACAACTATCGCCTTCTGCTGCTGAACCCGCTGGGCAGTACCGAACTGGAGCTTATCGCCAAACCGGGCGAAGCGCAGATCACCGATAACAAAGGCCAGCACTACACCGCGACCGATGCCGAAGAGATGATTGGCAAGCTGACGGGAATGCCTATTCCGCTCAACAGCCTGCGCCAGTGGATCCTTGGCCTGCCGGGTGAGGCGACCGACTACACGCTTGACGATCAATACCGTCTGAGCCAGGTCAATTACACCCAGAACGGCAAAACCTGGAAAGTGGTGTACAACGACTATGACAGTAAGAGTAAACCGGCGCTGCCATCCAACATGGAGCTGACTCAGGGCAGCCAGCGCATCAAGCTGAAGATGGATAACTGGATCGTTAAATGATGACCCACTGGCCCTCTCCGGCAAAACTGAACCTGTTTTTATACATTACCGGCCAGCGCGCTGACGGGTATCACACCCTGCAGACGCTGTTTCAGTTCATTGACTATGGCGACACGATCTCCATTGAACTGCGCCAGGACGGACAAATTTGCCTCCTGACGCCGGTCGACGGCGTGGCACATGAGGACAACCTGATTGTGCGCGCTGCGCGTCTGCTGATGAACGCCGCGGCGCAATCCGGTCGCCTGCCGGCGGGTAGCGGTGCGGACATCCGTATCGAGAAGCGTCTGCCAATGGGCGGCGGGCTGGGCGGAGGCTCCTCTAACGCTGCCACCATGCTGGTTGCGCTGAACCATCTCTGGGGTTGCGGGCTGTCGCAGGACGAACTGGCGGCCTTAGGTTTGACGCTGGGCGCAGATGTCCCGGTGTTTGTGCGCGGGCATGCGGCGTTTGCCGAGGGCGTGGGTGAGATCCTCTCTCCGGTTGAACCGCCGGAAAAATGGTACCTGGTTGCCCACCCTGGGGTGAGCATTCCGACCCCGGTCATATTTAAAGATCCTGACCTGAAAAGAAATACCCCGGTGCGGTCAATAGAAACGTTATTAAATTGTGAATTCAGCAACGATTGCGAGGATATCGCAAGAAAACGTTTTCGCGAGGTTGATGCGGTGCTTTCCTGGCTGTTAGAATACGCGCCGTCGCGCCTGACTGGTACAGGGGCCTGTGTCTTTGCTGAATTTGACACCGAATCCGCCGCTCGTCAGGTGCTTGAGCAAGCGCCGGTTTGGCTGCATGGTTTTGTAGCGCGCGGGATGAACACCTCCCCCCTACAGCACGCCATTCTGGCGCAGACTGAGTTTCGGTGACAACGTCACCCTGTTCCAGACGTTGCATCGCGCTCTTTAATACACCGCCTGGATAGCCTTTGCCTGGCCCGCACAGTTTACGGCGAACGCTATCCACCACTGGACGCATGCCTGAGGTTCTTCTCGTGCCTGATATGAAGCTTTTTGCTGGTAACGCCACCCCGGAACTAGCACAACGTATTGCCAACCGCCTGTACACTTCCCTCGGCGACGCCGCCGTAGGTCGCTTTAGCGACGGCGAAGTCAGCGTACAAATCAACGAAAATGTACGCGGTGGTGATATTTTCATCATCCAGTCCACCTGTGCTCCAACAAACGACAACCTGATGGAACTGGTTGTTATGGTCGACGCCCTGCGTCGTGCTTCAGCAGGCCGTATCACTGCTGTAATCCCTTACTTCGGCTATGCCCGTCAGGACCGTCGCGTTCGTTCTGCGCGTGTGCCAATCACCGCTAAAGTTGTCGCTGACTTCCTGTCCAGCGTCGGCGTTGACCGCGTACTGACCGTTGACCTGCACGCAGAGCAGATCCAGGGCTTCTTCGACGTCCCGGTTGATAACGTATTCGGCAGCCCAATTCTGCTGGAAGACATGCTGCAGCTGAACCTGGACAACCCAATCGTGGTTTCTCCGGACATCGGCGGCGTGGTACGCGCTCGTGCTATCGCTAAGCTGCTGAACGATACCGACATGGCGATCATCGACAAACGCCGTCCGCGCGCTAACGTTTCTCAGGTGATGCACATCATCGGTGACGTGGCTGGCCGTGACTGCGTACTGGTTGACGACATGATCGATACCGGCGGTACGCTGTGTAAAGCTGCTGAAGCGCTGAAAGAGCGTGGTGCCAAGCGCGTGTTCGCTTACGCGACCCACCCGATCTTCTCCGGCAATGCGGTGAACAACCTGCGCAACTCCGTTATTGACGAAGTGGTGGTATGCGATACCATCCCACTGAGCGACGAGATCAAGGCACTGCCAAACGTGCGTACCCTGACCCTGTCCGGGATGCTGGCCGAAGCGATTCGTCGTATCAGCAACGAAGAATCCATCTCTGCAATGTTCGAACACTAATCGGACACGGCCAAAAAACCCGCTGCGGCGGGTTTTTTTGTCTCTGGGTTTTATTTGTATGATTAATGCCTCCTTCACCTGCCATTAACATGACAGATGATGCGCATACGGATGATAGATAATTGTGAAAAACGTAACTTCCTCACATGTTCTGCCCTTTCGCGCCCTCATCGACGCCTGCTGGAAAGAGAAGTACACCTCATCACGTTTTGTGCGTGACCTGATTGCCGGGATCACCGTCGGCATTATCGCCATCCCGCTGGCGATGGCGCTGGCGATTGGTAGCGGCGTTGCGCCGCAGTACGGTCTGTACACCTCAGCCGTTGCCGGGATCGTCATTGCTCTGACCGGCGGTTCACGTTTCAGCGTTTCCGGCCCGACTGCCGCTTTTGTGGTGATCCTCTACCCCGTTTCACAGCAGTTTGGTCTGGCAGGCCTGCTTGTCGCCACCCTGATGTCCGGGCTCTTTTTAATTCTGTTTGGCCTGGCCCGCTTTGGCCGCCTGATAGAGTACATTCCCCTTTCCGTTACGCTGGGGTTCACCTCCGGGATCGGTATCACCATCGGAACGATGCAAATCAAGGATTTCCTGGGCCTGCAGATGGCTCACGTTCCTGAACACTACCTGCAAAAAGTGGGGGCGCTGTTTATGGCGCTGCCAACTGCCAACCTGGGCGACGCCGCCATCGGGATTGTGACGCTGGGGACGCTGATCGTCTGGCCTCGTCTGGGTATTCGTCTGCCGGGCCATCTGCCCGCGCTGCTGCTGGGCTGCGCGGTAATGGCTGTCGTGAATATGTTCGGCGGCCATGTCGCCACCATTGGCTCGCAGTTCCACTATGTTCTGGCGGACGGTTCACAGGGTAGCGGCATACCGCAACTGTTACCGCAGCTGGTGCTGCCGTGGGATATGCCCGGCTCCAGCTTTACCTTAAGCTGGGATTCCCTGCGCGCGCTGCTTCCTGCGGCCTTCTCCATGGCAATGCTCGGGGCGATTGAATCTCTGCTCTGCGCCGTTGTGCTCGACGGCATGACCGGCACCAAGCACAAAGCCAACAGCGAGCTGGTCGGCCAGGGGTTAGGCAACCTCATCGCACCGTTCTTTGGCGGCATTACGGCCACGGCGGCCATCGCCCGTTCTGCGGCCAACGTGCGCGCCGGGGCCACCTCGCCGGTTTCAGCGGTAATCCACTCTGTGCTGGTGATCTTAGCCCTGCTGATCCTCGCTCCGCTGCTCTCCTGGCTGCCGCTTTCCGCAATGGCCGCCCTGCTGCTGATGGTGGCCTGGAACATGAGTGAGGCGCATAAGGTGGTAAACCTGCTGCGCCGCGCCCCGAAAGACGACATCATCGTCATGCTGATCTGCATGTCGCTGACCGTGCTGTTCGATATGGTCATTGCCATCAGCGTCGGGATCGTGCTCGCTTCCCTGCTGTTTATGCGCCGTATTGCGCAGATGACGCGCCTCTCCCCGGTTAACGTGGAGGTGCCAGATGATGTGCTGGTTCTGCGCGTGATTGGGCCGTTGTTCTTCGCCGCGGCAGAAGGTCTGTTCAGCGATCTGGAGTCCCGCATTGCGGGCAAGCGGATAGTGGTCCTGAAATGGGATGCCGTGCCGGTGCTGGATGCGGGCGGGCTGGACGCCTTCCAGCGTTTTGTGAAACGTCTGCCGGAAGGCTGTGAACTGCGGGTAAGTAATCTTGAGTTCCAGCCTCTGCGCACCATGGCGCGGGCGGGGGTACAGCCGATCCCTGGCCGCCTTGCCTTCTACCCTAATCGTGATGCCGCGTTAGCGGATCTGTGAGCCCCCTGATGCAGAGAAGCGTCTCTGCATCATCACCCCAATCGCCTGCTGGAGCCATTCAAGCACGGCAGGCGTCATCCATGTTCCCTTCATCAGATGCGGCTCCTGCTGCATGGCCACGCGAAACTTTTGCTGCGTCTCCGGGTTCGTGCCCGCGTACGACTGGAACAGCGCCAGCCAGTTTTCGGCAAGCTTTTGCGCATCGTCAGAGGCGGGGTCGAGGTTTTCCTGCTGCGCCTGATGCAGTTTCGCCACCAGCGGCGGCCACTCCATCATGCGGTCAAAGTAATGTGCCCGGGTAAACGCCATCTCTTCGGCAGAGAGATAGTTCTCCCAGATAATGAGCTTCGACTCGGCAAACGCCCGCGTAATATAGTCGGTCATCTCCGGCGTGATGCCGGTTTGCGCCTGCATCTGCGGCTCCGCGCTGTGCATTTCGTTCAGCCGGGTCAGAAACTCCGGCTTCCCTGCCGTGTCCTGCTCCAGGCGTTCCATCCAGCGCGTGGCCAGATCCATCGCCCGCGGGTCTGTAACGGGTACGTGCTGTTCCAGCAGGGTATTGATCTCTGCAACCAGCCCCGACCAGATAGCCGCCAGCGCATCCTTCTGCAGCGCAAACGGCAGCTGCTGTAACTCTTCTTTCGTAAACCAGCGATCGTACATATTCATTAACTCCAGAGTCTGTAGCCAGGATTCCAGATCGGGCGTCTCATCGGCGGTAAGCCCGGTACGCAAATCCACCAGCCTGTCACGCAGCGTGTGTATGCTGCGCAACTGCTTATCCAGCAGGCTGATTTGCGCATCGAGGAGTTCCGTTAACGACAGCGACTTTTGTTCCAGAAAATCCCTGATTTCAGCAAGTTCCAGCCCCGCTTTTGCCAGCGCCTGAATCATGTGCAGACGCTGGACATCCGCCAGGTTATAAAGCCGGTAACCTGCCGCGCTTCTGGCAGAAGGCAGCAACACCCCTGTTTGCTCATAGTGATGCAATGTTCGCACGGTGATGCCGGCCCGCTTCGCCAGCTCACCCACCTGAATCAACATAACTGCTCCTTTTCTTTGCCAGTGCCGCCACTCTGGTGCCTTACGTTACGTGAGGGTCAACCCTTGATGCAAAAAAAAAGACTCCCTGGGGAGTCGTTTCGATATTCTTTCGTCCTGGTGCTAGCTGTGCTTATGCTGGTCGCGACGGCAGCGTTTATCGTAATGGCGCACCCACCAGTATTTATCGCACACTTCCTCATGGCCGCTCACGCGTGCCCCGGCGAGCCACAATACCGCACCGAGGAAGATGCTCAGAACCGCGCCATGCGCGAAGTATTGCGGGAGATCAAGCTGCGGCAGCTGGTTTAATATTGAATAACCTACGCCGACAACCATCACAAACAGCCCCAAACCCATCAGCACGTTACCGAGTAGCGAAGCATTTTTGCGTTTCATATGTCACCTCCGGAACTTTGGGTTGTCAGGGGAAAAGCCCCTAATCCTTGTGTGTAAAGTATAGACAACGCCCCTTTTATGAGTTGCGTGAATGATCACAATTACAGATAACTCCCAAACAAAAGTTTACAAATAAGGCTTTGAACAGCTTGAATTTCTAATTGTTCAAATAAGAAATTATTCGTATTTCGCTGAGACGATCGCAGAATTTTGTCAAGCGGCGCGCCAGACAGTAAACTACGCGCCAGATCTGGAACCCATTAGGAATTAAATCGTGACGATTAAACTGATTGTCGGCCTCGCCAACCCCGGCGCAGAGTATGCGGCCACCCGCCACAATGCCGGAGCATGGTATGTCGATATGCTGGCCGAGCGGTTACGTGCTCCCCTGCGTGAAGAACCTAAATTCTTCGGGTATACCTCACGTATCAACCTCGCAGGCGCGGATGTTCGCTTACTGGTGCCCACCACCTTTATGAACCTGAGCGGTAAAGCGGTGGCGGCGATGGCAACGTTTTATCGTATTAATCCGGATGAGATTCTGGTGGCCCACGATGAGCTGGACCTTCCGCCAGGCGTAGCGAAATTCAAGCTGGGCGGCGGGCACGGCGGTCATAACGGTCTAAAAGACATCATCAGCAAGCTGGGCAATAACCCGAATTTCCACCGTTTACGCGTGGGAATCGGCCATCCGGGCGATAAAAACAAAGTTGTCGGTTTTGTGCTAGGTAAGCCCCCGGTTTCAGAGCAGAAACTGATAGACGAGGCGGTAGACGAAGCGGCGCGCTGCACCGAAATCTGGCTGAAAGATGGCTTAACCAAAGCGACAAACCGCTTACACGCTTTTAAAGCGCAATAATCCATCCAGTACGGCTTTTTTACCGCGCGTGATGCGGGTTACGTGTATAATAGGCGTAGTTATTTACTTTTCATCAATCGGTTATCGTTAACGGATTGATTATCAAGATATTAAGGTGATTTAGAAATGGGATTCAAATGCGGTATCGTCGGTCTGCCAAACGTGGGCAAATCCACCCTGTTTAACGCGCTTACCAAAGCGGGTATCGAAGCGGCGAACTTCCCGTTCTGTACCATCGAACCTAACACTGGCGTGGTGCCAATGCCTGACCCGCGCCTGGACCAGCTCGCGGAAATCGTGAAGCCGCAGCGTATTCTGCCGACCACCATGGAGTTCGTGGACATCGCGGGCCTGGTAAAAGGCGCATCCAAAGGTGAAGGTCTGGGCAACCAGTTCCTGACCAACATCCGTGAAACCGAAGCGATCGGCCACGTTGTGCGCTGCTTCGAGAACGACAACATCATTCACGTTGCGGGTAAAGTAAACCCGGCTGAAGATATTGATGTCATCAACACCGAGCTGGCGCTGTCGGATCTTGATACCTGCGAGCGTGCGATCCACCGTATCTCCAAGAAAGCCAAAGGTGGCGATAAAGATGCCAAAGCCGAGTTGGCGGTGCTGGAAAAATGTCTTCCACAGCTGGAAAACGCGGGCATGCTGCGTTCTCTGGATCTGAGCAAAGACGAGAAAGAGCTTATCCGTTACCTGAGCTTCCTGACGCTGAAGCCAACCATGTACATTGCCAATGTGAACGAAGACGGTTTTGAAAATAACCCGTACCTCGATCAGGTGCGTGCTATCGCCGAGAAAGAAGGTTCTGTCGTGGTTCCGGTTTGTGCCGCGGTAGAAGCCGATATCGCCGAACTGGATGACGAAGAGCGTGACGAGTTTATGGCAGAACTGGGCCTGGAAGAGCCTGGGCTGAATCGCGTTATCCGTGCTGGTTATGCCCTGCTCAACCTGCAGACCTACTTCACCGCTGGCGTGAAAGAAGTGCGTGCCTGGACCATCCCTGTGGGTGCGACTGCGCCTCAGGCTGCGGGTAAAATCCACACCGACTTCGAGAAAGGCTTTATTCGTGCGCAGACTATCGCGTTTGAAGATTTCATCACCTACAAGGGTGAGCAAGGCGCGAAAGAAGCCGGCAAGATGCGTGCGGAAGGGAAAGAATACATCGTTAAAGATGGCGATGTGATGAACTTCCTGTTCAACGTCTGAGTCGTCTTGAATGAAAAAAAACCACGCCCTGGCGTGGTTTTTTTATTGCGGGGTCAAAACAC
>NZ_JAIWJZ010000082.1:0-23095 GCF_020216105.1 Enterobacter sp. K16B | reverse complement strand
CGCAACGCGTTGCGGCCGTGCTTCAGAAGAAATTACGTTACTTGCAGTCAGCAAAACGAAGCCTGCGAGCGCCATCGCAGAAGCCATTGATGCAGGCCAGCAAGCGTTTGGTGAAAACTACGTTCAGGAAGGCGTGGATAAAATTCGCTACTTCCAGCAACAGGGGAATACGTCTCTGCAGTGGCACTTTATTGGTCCCCTGCAGTCGAACAAAAGCCGTCTGGTGGCAGAACACTTCGACTGGTGCCACACCATAGACCGTCTGCGCATTGCGACCCGCCTGAATGACCAGCGTCCGGCAGAGTTGCCTGCGCTTAACGTGCTGATTCAGGTCAACATCAGCGATGAAAACAGCAAGTCCGGCATTACGCTCAGTGAAGTAGATGCGCTGGCGGCAGAGGTGGCCGCCCTGCCGCGCTTAACCCTACGCGGGCTAATGGCCATTCCAGCCCCTGAGTCAAGTTATGAAAGGCAGTTTGCCGTGGCACAGCAAATGGCTGTAGCATTTGAGGCGCTTAAAGCGCGCTATGACACGGTAGACACGCTTTCTCTGGGCATGTCGGATGATATGGAAGCCGCCATCGCGGCAGGCAGCACTATGGTGCGCATCGGTACAGCCATTTTCGGTGCGCGCGACTACACCCAATAATAAGGAAACCTGAGGAACGCCATGAAGACGTTGACTTTCCTGCTCTCAACGGTCATTGAGCTGTATACGATGGCGCTTTTGCTGCGCGTCTGGATGCAGTGGGCCCGCTGTGATTTTTACAACCCGTTCTCGCAGTTTGTCGTGAAAATCACGCAACCTGTTGTCGGACCGCTGCGCCGTATTATCCCGGCAATGGGTCCCATCGACAGCGCGTCTTTGCTGGTGGCGTTTATTCTGAGCGTTATCAAAGCAATCGTGCTGTTTATGGTCATTACCTTCCAGCCGATCATCTGGATTGCAGCCGTCCTGATCCTGATTAAAACCATCGGTCTGCTGATCTTCTGGGTGCTGCTGGTGATGGCCATCATGAGCTGGGTCAGCCAGGGTCGTAGCCCGGTGGAGTACGCCTTGATTCAGCTGGCCGAACCGCTGCTGCGTCCGATCCGTAACCTGCTTCCGTCTATGGGCGGTATCGATTTTTCGCCGATGATCCTCGTTCTGCTGCTTTATGTGGTCAACATGGGGATCGCCGAGCTGTTACAGTCCACGGGAGATATGCTGCTGCCGGGGCTGTGGATGGCGCTATGAGTGCAGTAAGCACCTGCGCTGACGGGCTGGTTTTACGGCTGTATATTCAGCCGAAAGCCAGCCGTGACACTATTATTGGACTGCATGGCGACGAGTTAAAAGTCGCCATCACTGCCCCGCCCGTTGACGGCCAGGCGAACGCGCATCTGACCAAATATCTGGCAAAACAGTTTCGCGTGGCTAAAAGCCAGGTCATCCTTGAAAAAGGCGAACTGGGGCGGCATAAACAGGTAAAAATCCTCAACCCGCAATCTATCCCGACGGAAGTCGCGGCTTTGACAGAACAGGACTAAACCATGCAGAAAGTTGTTCTCGCGACCGGTAATGCCGGTAAAGTGCGCGAGCTGGCCTCGCTATTACATGATTTTGGGCTGGATGTGGTCGCCCAGACCGAGCTCGGCGTGGATTCCGCCGACGAGACGGGGCTGACGTTTATTGAAAACGCGATCCTGAAAGCACGCCATGCCGCACAGATTACGGGCCTGCCCGCAATCGCTGACGACTCCGGACTGGCGGTTGATTTTCTCGGCGGCGCGCCGGGGATCTACTCTGCACGCTATTCCGGCGTGGACGCCACCGACCAGCAGAATCTGGAAAAGCTGCTTGTCGCGCTGAAAGACGTGCCGGACGAGCAGCGTACCGCGCAGTTCCACTGCGTGCTGGTCTATATGCGTCATGCGGAAGACCCGACCCCCATCGTCTGCCACGGCAGCTGGCCGGGAGTGATTACCCGCGAAGCGGCAGGTAACGGCGGTTTTGGCTACGACCCTATTTTCTTTGTCCCGTCCGAGGGCAAGACCGCTGCGGAACTGACCCGCGAAGAGAAAAGCGCGATTTCCCACCGCGGACGCGCCCTGAAACTGTTACTGGAAGCACTGCGTAATGGCTAATCTGCCACCTCTGAGTCTTTATATTCACATCCCGTGGTGCGTGCAGAAATGCCCGTACTGTGATTTCAACTCGCACGCGCTGAAGGGCGAAGTGCCGCACGATGACTACGTTGCGCATCTGCTGGCCGATCTGGACGCCGATGTCGCGTACGCACAGGGACGTGAAGTTAAGACCATTTTCATTGGTGGCGGTACGCCGAGCCTGCTGTCAGGCCCGGCGATGCAAACGCTGCTGGACGGCGTGCGTGCGCGCCTGAACCTGGCAGCGGATGCTGAAATTACGATGGAAGCCAACCCCGGCACCGTTGAGGCCGACCGTTTTGTCGAGTATCAGCGTGCAGGCGTGAACCGCATCTCCATCGGTGTGCAGAGCTTCAGCGAGCCGAAACTGAAACGCCTGGGGCGCATTCACGGCCCGGAAGAGGCGAAGCGTGCGGCAACGCTGGCGACGGGGCTTAATCTTCGCAGCTTCAACCTGGATTTGATGCACGGCCTGCCGGACCAGTCGCTGGACGAGGCGCTGGACGACCTGCGCCAGGCGATTGAACTGAACCCGCCACACCTTTCGTGGTACCAGCTCACCATCGAGCCCAACACGCTGTTTGGTTCACGCCCGCCAGTGCTGCCGGATGACGACGCCCTGTGGGATATCTTCGAGCAGGGCCACAGGCTTTTGACTGCCGCAGGCTATCAGCAGTATGAAACGTCCGCCTATGCGAAGCCGGGCTATCAGTGTCAGCACAACCTGAACTACTGGCGGTTTGGCGACTATCTGGGGATTGGCTGCGGCGCGCACGGTAAAGTGACTTTCCCGGACGGGCGTATTCTGCGCACGGCGAAGACCCGCCACCCGCGTGGCTATATGGAAGGCCGTTACCTGGAACGTCAGCATGATGTCGAGGCGGTGGATAAACCGTTTGAGTTCTTTATGAACCGCTTCCGCCTGCTGGAAGCCGCACCGCGTGCGGAGTTTGCGCGTTATACCGGGCTGCCGGAGTCAGTGATTCGTCCACAGATTGACGAAGCGCTGGCGCAGGGGTATCTCACGGAATGTGAGGAATACTGGCAGATCACCGAGCACGGCAAACTGTTCTTAAACTCCCTTCTCGAGCTGTTCCTCGCCGAAGGATCCTGAAGGCTGATTCAGGATTTTACATCCCGCGCTGCCGGCTGAGGGAAAGGCTGGCAGAGTGTGGGGATGGGCATTACTCGCGCATACGCAAAGCAGCTCCGACGTGAGCTGACAAAGGAAGAGAGACGGCTGTGGTATCTACTGCGCAGCCGCCGTTTCGAAAATTATAAATTTCGCCGACAGCATCCGGTAGGAAACTACATACTGGATTTCGCCTGTTGCGCTGCGCGGCTGGCTATTGAACTGGATGGCGGACAGCATGCTGAAAATCTGGAATATGATTGCCAAAGAACAGCCTGGCTAAATCAAAAAGGCTGGTATGTCATTCGATTCTGGAACAACGAACTTTGTAGTAACGAAGAGGCGGTGTTAGAAAAGATCCTTGAGACACTGAAAACGCTGCAACCCTCACCCCGGCCCTCTCCCTGAAAGGGAGAGGGAGCAAACCATTCCCTCGCCCTGAAAGGGAGAGGGAGCAAACCATTCCCTCGCCCCTTTGGGGAGAGGGTTAGGGTGAGGGGTGAATTACTTTAACGTCCCCACCAGCGCCTTCCGGCTATCTTCCAGCGATACCACGCGTTTACACACGTCTTTGCCGAACTTCTGGAAATCATCTTCCTGGTTCTTCCACTCGTTCTGAATGGAGGTCTGTAGGCCGCCCAGACTGCCCAGCACGCCCTGAAGCGGATTACCGCCGCCTTTCAGTACCGCTTTGGCACCCATCTCGTTGATGCTGTCCTGCAGGATACCGCCCATCGCCTGGTTCACCAGCTGTTGCCCGTCAGCGCGGACCTGATCAATCGCCTTGTAGTGGAACGTCAGGCCGTCGGTACGCGTTTCGATAATCCGGTTCATCTGCTCTTTCAGCTGCTTATCGAGCTTCGTCAGACGGGTGCGCATATTGCTGCTCTCCCCCACCTCTTTGGTGATGATCTTATCCAGCGCCACGCGGCTTTTCTCAACGCGCGTCAGCGCGCCTTCGTTAATCCATGGCAGCGCGGTACGCAAATCGGCCTGGTAGTCTTTCGCCTGCTCACGCTGTGCAGCAGTCAGGTTGTACTGTTTGCCGTTAAAGGTGACGTTACCTTCCGGCGTAATCACCAGATTGCCGTTCTCGCCTTTGACCTGCACGGTTTGCGGGCTTAACACCACGTCATCACGCGGGGTGACGCTACATTTATACTCCGCATGGGCGGTGAATCCGGTTGCCATCAAAGCAGCAGCCAGCAACGTTTTGCGCATCTTAAACACTCCCTCAGACAAAATGGGCCAGCTAATGCTGGCCCTTTACTACTTTATTAGTCCCACCAAACGTCGAAAAGTTCGCTGACGCGAACATCTTCCAGCTTGTGGTCTTCAAGCCATTTACGTACCAGGGCCTGATGTTCTTCGGTGCATTTACCCACTTCCTGGGTGCAGATCAGACCTTCCCACGCCAGATAGCCGCTACCATCGAAGGCCAGTTTGTTTGGCTCGATCACCTCGTTGATGAACGCATCAACGTCCTGATCGATCTGCTCAACGCTGGTGCCTTCCGGGAAACGCCAGGCAACGGAGAAGCCCACTTCCTGGAATTCTTCGATGTGCATCTTTTTACGCAGACGACGGCTACGATTCTTTGCCATTATTTCACCCTCTCGAACATTAAGTCCCATACACCGTGACCAAGACGATGGCCACGCTGTTCAAATTTCGTTACCGGACGCGATTCCGGACGCGGTACATAGTCGTTGCTCGCCGACTGGTTTTTGTAACCATCCAGCGATGACATCACTTCCAGCATATGTTCCGCATAAGGTTCCCAGTCGGTCGCCATATGGAAGACACCGCCCAGCTTGAGCTTACTTTTTACCAGCTCAGCAAACGGCGCCTGAACGATACGGCGTTTATTATGACGTGCTTTGTGCCACGGGTCAGGGAAAAAGAGCTGAACCATGGTTAAAGAATTGTCAGGAATCATTTTGTGCAGCACTTCCACCGCGTCATGACACATCACGCGCAGGTTCTCAACGCCCTCTTCATGGGCCGTAGCCAGACACGCGCCCACGCCCGGGGAGTGCACTTCAATGCCGAGGAAGTTCTGCTCCGGGCGGGCTTTGGCCATGGTCACCAGCGAGGCGCCCATACCGAAACCAATTTCCAGAGTTACCGGCGCGTCGCGGCCAAACAGCTCGCTAAAATCCAGAGGCTGCTCGCTGAACTCAACGCCCATCACCGGCCAGTAGTTGTCCAGCGCATGTTGCTGCCCTTTCGTCAGGCGACCCTGACGGCGGACAAAGCTGCGAATACGGCGCAGCGGGCGACCGTTTTCATCAAATTCCGGTGAAATGACGTCGTTTTTCATAAAAGAGTTGTCTGCTTGTGAGAATGTTCGGGAAACGGGCATTATCCAAAGTTAAGGCTTCTATGCAAGCATGGGAAAGATCCGGTTTACAGCAGATTGACGCTGTGCTGCAATCGGCGTCCCTGATTATACGAATCGATGACCATGCAAGCCTCTCAATTTTCAGCCCAGGTGCTGGACTGGTACGACAAATACGGGCGTAAAACCCTGCCCTGGCAAATTGAAAAAACGCCTTACAAAGTATGGCTCTCCGAAGTGATGTTGCAACAAACGCAGGTCGCGACGGTGATTCCTTACTTTGAGCGTTTTATGGCGCGCTTCCCGACGGTGACCGATCTGGCTAACGCTCCGCTGGACGAGGTGCTGCACCTGTGGACCGGGCTTGGCTACTACGCCCGCGCGCGTAACCTGCACAAAGCGGCACAGCAGGTCGCGACGCGCCACAACGGGCGCTTCCCGGAAACCTTTGACGAGGTAGCGGATTTACCCGGCGTCGGACGTTCAACCGCCGGCGCCATTCTCTCCCTCTCTTTAGGCAAGCATTTTCCGATCCTCGACGGCAACGTGAAGCGCGTGCTGGCACGCTGCTATGCCGTCGACGGCTGGCCGGGGAAGAAGGATGTTGAAAAACGTCTTTGGGAAATAAGTGAAGAGGTCACCCCGGCAAACGGCGTCGAGCGTTTCAACCAGGCGATGATGGATCTTGGCGCGATGGTCTGCACGCGCTCAAAGCCAAAATGCGAACTCTGCCCGGTGAATAATCTCTGCGTGGCGTACGCCAACCAGTCGTGGGCGCAGTATCCCGGTAAAAAACCCAAACAGACGCTGCCGGAACGCACCGGCTATATGCTGCTGATGCAGCGCGGCGATGAGGTGTTCCTGGCCCAACGTCCACCGAGCGGTCTGTGGGGTGGTCTATACTGCTTCCCACAGTTTGAAGATGAAGACTTGCTGCGTGAATGGCTTAAAAAGCGCGGGATTGCTGCCGATAACCTGACGCAGCTGACCGCGTTTCGCCACACCTTCAGCCATTTCCATCTGGATATTGTGCCGATGTGGCTTCCCGTGTCCTCCTACGCCTCGTGCATGGATGAAGGCACCGCTCTCTGGTATAACTTAGCGCAACCGCCATCAGTCGGGCTGGCGGCTCCCGTGGAGCGCCTGTTACAGCAATTACGTGCCGGTGCAATGGTTTAGCATCGGCTAAAAAAGAGGAATGAGTATGGCCAGAACGATTTTTTGTACTTTCCTGCAGCGTGACGCTGAAGGCCAGGATTTCCAGCTTTATCCGGGCGACCTGGGTAAACGCATTTATAACGAGATTTCCAAAGAAGCCTGGGGGCAGTGGCAGAAAAAGCAGACCATGCTGATCAACGAGAAGAAACTCAGCATGATGAACCCGGAACACCGCAAACTGCTGGAGCAGGAGATGGTGAGCTTCCTGTTCGAAGGTAAAGACGTGCACATCGAAGGCTATACGCCACCGGAAAAATAATATCGAGCGGCTGTTGCCCGGCGGCGCTTCGCTTGCACGGGCCTACGGTTTCGTAGGCCGGGTAAGCGCAGCGCCACCCGGCGAAAGCAACGACTAAGCAAACACAACACGCACTCCCGGAATGATGAAAAAACTTTTAGCGCTAGCCCTTGTTGCGCCGTTGCTTGTCTCGTGTTCGTCAAAAAAAGGTGATGAGTACAACGAAGCCTGGATCAAGGACACCAACGGTTTTGATATTTTGATGGGGCAGTTTGCCCATAACATCGAGAATATATGGGGATTTAACGAAGTTCTTATTGCCGGACCTAAGGACTACGTTAAGTACACCGACGCCTATCTGACCCGTAGCCACATCAACTTTGATGAGGGTACGATCACGATTGAAACCATTGCCGGCACAGACCCTGCCGCTCGGCTCCGTCAGGCAATCATCAAAACCCTGCTGATGGGTGACGATCCGGGCTCAATCGATCTCTACTCCGATGCCGACGACATCACGATATCCAAAGAGCCGTTCCTGTACGGTCAGGTCGTCGATCAGACCGGCCAGCCCATTCGCTGGGAAGGCCGCGCCACGAAATTTGCCGACTACCTGCTGCAGACGCGCCTGAAAAGCCGCTCGAACGGCCTGAAGATTATCTATAGCGTCACCATCAACCTTGTTCCGAACCACCTCGACAAGCGTGCGCATAAGTACTTAGGCATGGTGCGTCAGGCCTCACGCAAGTACGGCGTGGATGAGTCGCTGATCCTGGCGATTATGCAGACCGAATCATCGTTTAACCCGTACGCGGTGAGCCGTTCCGACGCCCTGGGGCTGATGCAGGTTGTACAGCACAGCGCCGGTAAAGACGTATTCCGCGCGCAGGGGAAATCCGGAACGCCGAGCCGCAGCTATCTGTTCGATCCGCAGAGCAACATTGATACCGGCACCGCCTATCTGGCGATGCTGAACAATGTCTACCTGGGCGGGATTGATAACCCGACCTCGCGCCGCTACGCGGTGATCACCGCCTATAACGGCGGTGCGGGCAGCGTGCTACGTGTCTTCTCGAATGACAAAGTGCAGGCCGCAAACATCATCAACAGCATGGCGCCGGGAGATGTCTACGCAACCCTGACCACCCGCCATCCGTCCGCGGAATCCCGTCGTTATCTGTATAAAGTGAATACGGCGCAGAAGAACTACCGTCGTCGCTAGCCCCCCTCACCCTAACCCTCTCCCAAAAGGGGAGAGGGGACTGAACACCCTCACCCATACGAAAATGTTATTTGCATCACAATCCAAACTGCAAATTAATGTGGATTGCATTTTTTTGCGGGAGGTAACAAAACATATCGTTGCCAACTGATAGAATTGCATCAAATAACAACCCTGAATGTTCTTATAACAACATATCTCCCGCTCACTTGTGAGGAAAGTAACATGAACCTTAAGCTGCAGCTTAAAATATTGTCGTTTCTGCAGTTCTGCCTGTGGGGTAGCTGGCTGACTACACTCGGCTCCTATATGTTTGTGACGCTCAAGTTCGATGGTGCGTCAATCGGTGCCGTATACAGTTCGCTCGGTATTGCGGCGGTCTTCATGCCAACGCTGCTGGGGATCGTGGCGGATAAATGGCTGAGTGCCAAATGGCTGTACATGCTTTGCCACCTGGTGGGCGCGGGGACGCTGTTTATGGCAGCCCAGGTGACCACGCCGGGGGCGATGTTCATGGTGATCCTGCTTAACTCGCTGGCCTACATGCCAACGCTTGGGCTGATCAACACCATCTCCTACTATCGCCTGAAATCCGCGGATATGGATATCGTGACCGATTTCCCGCCAATCCGTATCTGGGGCACTATCGGCTTTATCATGGCGATGTGGGGCGTGAGCTTCGCGGGCTTCGAACTGAGCCATATGCAGCTTTACATCGGCGCCGCACTCTCCGTGCTGCTGGCGCTGTTCACCCTGACGCTGCCAACCATTCCGGTCTCTAACCAGCAGAAAAACCAGAGCTGGAGCACCATGCTCGGCCTGGACGCCTTCGCGCTGTTTAAAAACAAACGCATGGCGATCTTCTTTATCTTCTCCATGCTGCTGGGCGCGGAACTGCAGATCACCAACATGTTCGGCAACACCTTCCTGCACAGCTTCGATAACAACCCGCTGTTCTCCGGCAGCTTTATCGTTGAACATGCGTCGGTGATGATGTCCATCTCGCAGATCTCTGAAACGCTGTTCATCCTGACCATTCCGTTCTTCCTGAGCCGCTACGGCATCAAGAACGTCATGCTGATCAGTATCGCGGCATGGATGTTGCGCTTCGGTCTCTTCGCCTATGGCGACCCAAGCCCGTTCGGCACCGTGCTGCTGGTTCTGTCGATGATTGTTTACGGCTGCGCCTTCGACTTCTTCAACATCTCGGGTTCCGTGTTTGTGGAAAAAGAGGTGAAACCTGAAATCCGCGCCAGTGCACAGGGTATGTTCCTGATGATGACCAACGGCTTCGGCTGTATTCTGGGCGGCGTGGTGAGCGGCAAAGTGGTTGAGATGTACACCACCAACGGCATCACCAACTGGCAGCCGGTGTGGCTGATCTTCGCCGCGTACTCACTGGTGCTGTTCTTCGCGTTTATCGTGCTGTTCAAGTACAAACACGTTCGCGTGCCGAATGGTGCGCAGCCAGTCGCGCATTGATTGTTGTGCCCGGTGGCGCTAAGGCTTACCGGGCCTACAAAAGCACCGTTCGTAAGCCGGGTAAGGCGAAGCCGCCACCCGGCTATTTTATTGCAGCAAGCACCCACCCCACCGACAGTAAATCCGCGCTGCCTCCGGGACTCAGGTTCCGTTCAATCAATGCGTTATCCATTCTGAGCAACGCCTCACGGTCCCAGCCGTCAGCCAGCAGTTTCCGCGCATAACCCTGAACGTAGCGCAGCCCCTCAATGCCGCCGCGCGACACCAGATTACTGTCCTGATTGACGGACATCAGGCGTAACAGCAGGTCGTGAAGTGAATATCCGTTCCACTGCGCCAGCGCCTTACGCACCGTAGCAAAACCGCTTTCGGCCTCTCCGCGCGCGCCGGTTAAGCCATACAGCTGATACTGCCGCTCGCCCGCCGTCGCCTGCCCGCTGCGTGCGGCCAGCTCCCGCGACACCAGCCCGCTGCAGAGGTTACTCACCTCACAGCAGAGGCTGTCTGCGGAGACCCTTTTCACACGCCCGGCAGCAAAGCACAGTAAACCAAGGGCAAAAATACCGCCTTTGTGGGTGTTCACCCCGTTCGTTGCGGCATACATCGCCTGCTCGCAGGCCATCCCCATCGGGCGGAGAACCCGTAACTGTTCGTCAGCGGGTTTATCGGCATGCGCGCTGCCCAGTTCAGCAAAGCGCGAAAACCACGGCGTAATCGCCGCAATGCTGCGGACAAACAGCGCGTGGTCCATATCGCGATGGGCGCCGTTATTGAGTTTGTCTACCAGACCCGGCTTGGGCGTCAGCTCCAGCTCCTGCCACAACGCCGCTTCGGCAAGCGCGGGCACGTCAGCCGGGCGCAGTTTAGTCGCGAGCAAACCAGTCATCGATCATCTTCTCCACGCGAGCCACAACCTGCTCCACTGGATGCGCGCGCGAACGGGAACAGGCATGCGCCGGCTCGTCGCAGATCAGACAGCGTCGGAGATTCGTCCCCAGCGACTGTCGCCCGACGTGGCCGTGCTGAGGGCAGATCACATCCAGATCCCACAGCCTGCCGAGCGGATGCGTCTGCTCCAGTTCCGCACAGTGCGCTTTGATTTCTGCCGCCGGATGGGCCACGCACCACAGGGCTTCCGGCCCGGTAGGGAGCCACAGTACCTGGCGGTCCAGCACCTGCCAGCGGTTTTCCCACAGCAGCTGGTCGCACATCTGCAGCGCCACGCCCATGGTGTTGCGATAGCGCAGGCTGTCTTTGGCCTCCCCTGGCGTCACCAGGGTGAGGGAAATGACCGGTTGTTGATAGTGCTCAAGCATGTCAGCCTGACGCCCTGCGCGGCGCTCTTTCGCCGCCAGCAGTTCGTCCAGGCTGACCCCCGTCCGCACGGGTGTCGCTGAAATCATACGTCCTCCTTCACCTGTCGCACGGTGTCGATCACGCTGCCGTCGCGGTAGCGGATCACTCCGACGATTTTGTCGGTAAACGCGATTGGTTTGGGTACGCCAGTCAGGGAAATCGCCCGCTCGTACAGCGCAGTGATGTCCACAACCTTGAGCCCCGCTTCCAGCAGGCGCTCGCGGATCTCCGGGCGCGCCGGGTTGACCGCGATACCGTGATCGGTGACCAGCACGTCAATGCTCTCCCCCGGCGTGAGGCGCGTGGTAACCCGCTTCACTACCGTCGGAATGCGACTACGCAGCAGGGGGGCAACGACGATGGTCAGGTTCGCCGCGGCGGCCACGTCGCAGTGTCCGCCGGACGCGCCGCGCATTACGCCGTCAGAGCCGGTGATGACGTTGACGTTGAAATCGACGTCAATTTCCAGGGCGCTGAGGATCACCACGTCAAGCTGATCGCAGCTTGCCGCCTTACTGCCGGGGTTGGCGTAGACGTTGGTGGAGATCTCCACGTGGTTCGGGTTGCGCGCCAGCGAGGCCGCCGCCTGGCCGTCAAAGCACTGGGTATCGAGCAGCTTTTCAATAAGCCCCTTTTCATGCAAATCCACCAGGCTGCCGGTGATGCCGCCGAGCGCAAAGCGCGCCTTCACGCCGCTGCGCTCCATCTTCTCTTCCATAAAGCGGGTGCAGGCGGTGGCCGCCGCGCCGGAGCCGGTCTGCATCGAGAAGCCCGGTTTAAAGTAGCCGGAGTGCTCAATGACGTCCGCCGCATAGCGGGCAATCATCAGCTCGCGCGGGTTGCTGGTGACGCGCGCCGCGCCGACGCTGATTTTCGCCGGATCGCCCACGCTCTCAACCTGCACGATGTAGTCCACCTGGTCCTGCACCAGGCTGGCGGGCATATTGGGGAATGGCACCAGCGCTTCGGTCAGCAGCACCACCTTACGGGCAAAGTGCGCATCCACCATCGCGTAGCCCAGCGAGCCGCAGCAGGATTTGCCGTGCGTGCCGTTGGCGTTGCCAAATTCATCGCTGCACGGCACGCCGAGAAACGCCACGTCGATATTCAGCTCGCCGTCCTGGAGCAGCTTCACCCGCCCGCCGTGGGAATGAATTTGCACCGGCTCGTCCATCAGCCCGTGGGAGATGGCTTCTGCCAGCCTGCCGCGCATCCCGGATGTGTAAATCCGGGTGATCACCCCGCTTTCAATGTGTTCGATCAGCGCGTCGTTGCAGGTCATCAGCGAGCTGGAGGCCAGGGTCAGGTTTTTGAAGCCCATCCGCGCCAGCAGCGCCACTACAGTGTTAATCACCCGGTCGCCTTCACGAAACGCGTGGTGGAAGGAGATGGTCATCCCGTCCTGCAGACCGCAGCGCTTAACCGCCTCTTCGACAGAGGCGCACAGTTTGCGGTTGTGCTTCGCGTCGCTGTCCGCCAGCCACGGCGTCGCGCTGTGGGCGGTATCAAACGGTTTTAAGTCCCGCAGATGGGGAAAATTAACATGGAGAAGTTCAGTCTGATTCATTATCTCATCCTTACCGACGCACGCCGGAGGCCGCCGCGCGCTCCAGCACCACCTGCGCGTGGTTAATAATTGGTGCATCCACCATTTTGCCGTTGAGCGACACCACGCCCAGGCCGTTACGCTCGCCCTCTTCTGCCGCTTCAATCACCCTTTTGGCGTGATCCACCTCTTCCTGGGTCGGGGCATAGGCGTTATGCAGGAGATCGATCTGGCGCGGGTTGATCAGCGATTTACCGTTAAAGCCCATCTTGCGGATCAGATCGACCTCGCGCAGGAACCCGGCCTCGTCGTTAACGTCTGACCACACCACGTCGAAGGCGTCGATGCCTGCGGCACGCGCGGCGTGCAGCACGGCACAACGGGCGTAGAACAGCTCGGTGCCGTCGCCGCGTTCGGTCTGCATGTCCATGACATAGTCAAAGGCGGCCAGCGCGATGCCGATTAAGCGCGGCGAGCTGCGGGCAATCGCCACGGCGTTAATCACGCCAACGGCCGATTCAATCGCCGCCATCACGCGGGTAGAACCCACCTCGCGACCACATTCTTGCTCAATGCGCACCAGGTGGCCTTCCAGCTCATAGATGTCATCCGGCGTATCGGTTTTCGGCAGACGGATCACGTCCACGCCGGCCCGTACGGCGGCCTCCAGATCCAGCAGGCCAAACGGCGTGCTCAGCGGGTTAATGCGCACCACGGTTTCGATATCCTGATACATCGGATGCTGCAGCGCATGAAACACCAGCATGCGTGCGGTGTCTTTCTCGCGCAGGGCAACGGCGTCTTCCAGATCAAACATGATGGAGTCCGGGCGGTAGATAAACGCGGTGGAGAGCATGGCGGCGTTGGCACCCGGGAGGAACAGCATACTGCGGCGGAGTTTGCTCATTTCAGCGCCCCCCAGTTGATGGCCTGTTCATCGGCGGCACGCAGCAGTGCGCTCTGCAGGCGGGCGCGGATCACACAGTCCAGCGCCCCTTTGTCTTCAATAATGATGAGTCCCTGGTGCACGTTCATGGCGCGCAATGTGTCGTTGACCACCTGGCGAATTTGCTCGCCAAACTGCTTAATCACTTCGCTGTGGATGACTACCTCCAGCTCGCCGTGAGCAGGAGCGATTTTCACCATCAGGTCGCTGGACTCCTGCGTTCCGGCCAGCGCCTCCCTTACAATTTTCATGATAAATTCCTGGTAGTTAAGCGACTTCCGCACTCGCCCGATAGTGTGTTTCGAGGTGCGCGAAGGTGGAGTCCGGGACTATCTCCCGGATCCGGGAAAACTGCTGTGTCTTCAGTAAGCGGCGCACTTCGGACGCTGAAATGGCGTTGCCGGTGGCCTTGATGCGCGGCATTTCCACCACCTCGATATACGAGGCCAGCAGGTCGTGCAGCGTCTGGTTGTACTGGCGGGTGATGTCGCAAAACGGCTCCGAGCCGATGAAGCGGTGCGTGATGCCCAATGCCGGGGCAATGAAATCCCGGAAGATCAGCACATCGATTTCGCTCCACGCCTGCTGCACTTTGCCGGTCTCCTTCAGGAAGTAGGCCGGAAACGTGGCGCGGGAGATGATGTACTGCGAGCCTTCATGTACCACCACGTTCGGCAGATGCGCCACGCCCGCGCGCACCATCTCAAGACGTGCGCTGAACGGGAAAAACGAGGCATCTTCACGCACCACGAACAGATGCAGGGCGTCACACTGCATCGCCGCCTGCTCCACCAGATGGCGGTGGCCGAGGGTGAATGGATTGGCGTTCATCACAATGGCGCCAATTTTCTCCCCGCTCTTGCGGTTCGCGCGCAGAGAACGGCAATAACGCTCAATCCCCTGCGGGGTGTTCTCCATCAGTACCGCGTTGTTCCCGCTCTCGGCAATCGGCCAGAAACCGCTGCGGGCAAAACGCGCCTTGTTGCACGGACGGGTGCAGAGGAAGAGGTGAAAATGGCCGCGCTCCAGCGCCGCATTTTGCACCTCCGCCAGCAGCCGTGCGCTGAGGTTCTCGCCGCGAAGCTGCTCGTTGACCGCCACGCATTTGATGACGTTGGCGGCAAGCCCTGCGCAACCCACCAGCTGCGGGCCGGACCAGGCTTCGACAAACAGCGTAATGTCGTTGTCCAGGCCCAGGCCGCTGTCCGCCAGCAGGTAACGGATCTGGCTTAAGCGTTCCGGGTGCTTCGCCACCAGCGTGTGGCGAAAATCGATGGGTTGCGAGTGCATGTTACCGCCTTACTCAGTGTGTTGCCGCGAGCCCGACGGCTGGCGCTTCCACGATCACGTTACTCAGATGACCGATATGCTCGATCTCCACCTCAATGCGATCGCCCTCTTTCATAAACAGCGGCGGGTTACGCTTTTTACCCACTCCGCCCGGGGATCCGGTGATGATCACGTCACCCGGGCTTAAGCGGGTAAAGGTGCTGATGTACTCGATAAGCTCGGCGACTTTGTGGATCATGCTGCTGGTATTGTCTTCCTGCACCATGCGACCGTTCAGCCAGGTGCGGATCGCAAGCTGGTGCGGGTCCGGGATCTCATCCGCCGTCGCCATCCACGGGCCAAACGCGCCGGTTTTGCGCCAGTTTTTACCGGCGGTAAACCAGGTGTGCTGCCAGTCGCGGGCGGAACCGTCCATGTAGCAGCTGTAGCCCGCCACGTGGCGCAGGGCGTCGTCGCGGCGGATATTCTCCCCGCCTTTACCGATGATCACCGCCAGCTCGCCTTCGTAGTCGAATTCGCTGGAGTGGCGCGGCTTCAGCACCGGCTCGTTGTGGCCGGTCTGGGAATCCGGGAAGCGGACAAACAGCGTTGGAGCCGGGTTGTGCTGGTCAAACTCCTTGCGCTTGTCGGCATAGTTCATGCCCACGCAGAGGATTTTTTCCGGCTGCTCAATCACCGGTAAGAAGGTGATGGCGCTCATCGGCACGTCCACTGCGTCGTTCAGGTAACGGGTGGCCTGTGCCAGCCCGTTGCCCTGCAGCAGCGCTTTAAGGTCGCTGTAGCGGTCGCCCAGACGGCGACCTAAATCAATCACGCCGTCGGCCTGCACGATGCCGTAGCTGCGTTTTCCCTGGTATAAAAAGCTTGCGAGTTTCATTGTTCTTTCCTGAAAACTTAAACGAGGAAGTTGCCCAGAATCAGCAGTGAGACAGAGACGTTAATCGCGCCGCCAATTCGGGTAGCAATCTGGGCGAACGGCATCAGGCTCATGCGGTTGCCTGCGGTCAGGATCGCCACGTCGCCGGTTCCGCCCTGGCCGCTCTGGCAGCAGGAGACGATGGCGACATCAATCGGGTGCATACCAATCTTTTTGCCGACGAAGAACCCGGTCGCCACCAGCGCGGAGACGGTGCTGATGATCACCAGCAGGTTGGTCAGCGTGAAGGCCGCCACCAGTTCATGCCACGGGGTGATGGCCACGCCAACGGCAAAGAGAATCGGGTAGGTCACGGAGGTCTGGAAGAACTTGTACACCACCTGCGAGCCTTCCAGCAGACGTGGAGAAGCGCCGTTGCAGAGCTTCACCAGCACCGCCATAAACAGCATGCCCACTGGCGCAGGCAGGCCAATCAGCTTGTGGCCGAGCATGCCCAGCATGTAGAGCAGCACCGCCAGCAGCGCGCCGGAGGCGATAGTGGTCACGTCCGCTTTACCGGAGAACGCGGGCTGAGAGACGGTGGCATCCGCATTCGCGCGGTTCGGCATCAGCTGGCCTTCACCGGTCAGGTGCGGATAGCGTTTGCCGAGCTGGTTCAGGCACCCGGAGATAATGATTGCCGTCAGACCGCCGAGCATCACCATCGGCAGCACGCGTCCGAGCGCAACGCCCTGGTCCATATGCAGCAGGGTGGCATAGCCGATGGATAGCGGGATCGCCCCTTCTCCTACGCCGCCCGCCATAATCGGCAGAATGATGAAGAAGAAGATCTGGAACGGCTCAAGACCCAGCGCCAGACCGACGCCCATCCCCACCAGCATGCCGACGATTTCGCCGCACAGCATCGGGAAGAAGATGCGCAGGAAGCCCTGAATCAGCACCGTGCGGTTCATGCTCATGATGCTGCCAACGATGATGCAGCAGATGTAGAGGTAGAGAATGTTGGTGGATTTGTAGAACTTAGTGGTGGACTCGACCACCACGTCCGGCAGCAGGCCGTAGTAGACCAGCGCGGAAGGGATAAAGGTGGCGCAAATCGCCGCCGCGCCGAGCTTGCCGACAATTGGCAGACGTTTGCCAAACTCACCGCAGGCAAAGCCGAAGAAGGCCAGCGTCGCCACCATCACCACGATATCACTCGGCAATTTTCCGCCCAGGCAATCAATCGCAATCAGCGCACCCGCCAGAACGAACAACGGCAGAGGAATAATCCCAATTTTCCAGGTATCCATAATATGCCACCAGCGCTCTTTGAGCGAAGGTCGCTGAATTTCAATCGGGTCGTGGGTAACAGAGAAAGAATCGTCAGTTGTGCTCATAATAAGCCCCTTGGTTATTTTGTGCGTTCAGCTTAGAGTCACAAAGGCTTACTTTATGTGAGGAAAGGCATATTAAAAGCGAAGTTTTAATGGCCGCTATGGTTTTAATGGTTTCTTTTATTTACTGTGATTTATACCGTATTTATTCCCGTGGTTTTTATGGTTTCTTTTCCGAATTGAACAAACAAATAACATTTATTGCGGCAGCCTGAAGTCAGTCCTCCTTCAGGACAAAGCTTTTACAGCCCCTGCTGTGCAAGGGATCACAAGTTTTCGGCAAAGCGGGCATCCGCACGAAAAAAGATGATATATTGGCCATCTTTGTCGCTACCTCGCGTGATAGTTATGAAAGTCTCTTTCCAGATTAAGCTGTTTATTTCGCTGGTTGCCTTTTTCTCAGTACTTTTTACCTTACTGGGCGGATATTATTATGTCGATGTTGGTAAACAGCTTTATCAGGAAATGAGCGCGCGCGCCAAAATACAGGCTGAAGAGATAGCACTTATTCCGACATTACGTGATGAAGTTGAACAAAAGAATATCAACGCCATTCATGATTTTATGCAGAAGATTTCTGCGCTCAGTGACGCCAGCTTTATTGTGATTGGTGATAATAAGGGGCTGCACCTCTTTCATTCCGTCTTTGCCGACAGAGTGGGGACCACGCTGGTCGGCGGTGACAATGAAGCCGTTTTACAGGGGAAAAGTATCACCACGATCCGCAAAGGCGGGCTGGGCATTTCGCTGCGCAGTAAAGCTCCCATCTTTAACAATGCCGGACAGGTGGTCGGTATTGTTTCGGTAGGCTATCTCACCAGCTATCTGGATACCATTACCGTCAGTAAGGTAGTCAATATCCTGATTGCCGCCGTGCTGCTGCTGATCGCCCTCTTTGTCTTCTCCTGGTTCTTTACCCGCAGCATTAAGAAGCAGATCTTCTCCCTCGAGCCGCGAGAGATCGGTCTGCTGGTGCGCCAGCAGAAGGCGATGATGGAGTCCATCTACGAAGGCGTAATCGCCATTGATAACGAACGACGCATAGAGGTGATCAACCAGGCGGCGCGCAAGCTGCTGGGTCTGAGCCAGCCGGCCCGGGAACTGCGCGGGCAGCTGATAAGCCAGGTGATTGAGCCGGTGCCGTTCTTCGACACGCAAACTATGCTGGCGAAAGATACCCATGACGAGATTTGCCGTTTTAACGACCTCACGGTTATTGCCAGCCGGGTACACATCATGCTTGAGGGGGCGCTGCAGGGCTGGGTGATCACCTTCCGCGATCGCAACGAGATCGACTCGCTGAGCGCCCAGCTCAGCCAGGTCAAACGCTATGTCGATAATCTGCGCATCATGCGCCACGAACAGTTAAACCGGATGACTACCCTTTCCGGCCTGCTGCATATGGGCCGCTATGAGGAGGCCATTGGCTACATTCAGGCGCAATCGGAACATGCCCAGGAGTTGCTGGACTTTATCTCGTCGCGCTTCAGTTCCCCGACGCTGTGCGGCCTGCTGTTGGGGAAAGCCGCCCGCGCGCGGGAGAAAGGGGTCGAGCTCAGTTTCGACCCGGCCTGTCGGCTGGACAAACCGTTCCTGCCGCTGGGGGAACAAGAGCTGATTTCGATTATTGGCAACCTGCTGGATAACGCCATCGAAGCGACGCAACGGTCGCCGCTTCCCCACGCGCCGGTGGAGGTGCTGATCAAACTCAGCGAACAGGAGCTGATCGTTGAAGTGGCCGACCAGGGGGTTGGCATTACCCCTGCGATCCGTGACAGGATCTTTGAGCGCGGCATCACCACCAAGACACGCGGCGATCATGGGATTGGCCTGTATCTGATTGAAAGCTATGTCACACAGGCAGGCGGCACAATTGAAGTTGCCGATAACACGCCGCGCGGCGCCATTTTCTCACTGTTTATCCCTGCGACTGTAGCCGCCCGGCAACTGGAAGACACCGACTATGCAACATGAACTTATCGACGTACTGATTGTTGAAGACGAGAACGAGCTGGCGCAGCTGCACGCGGAGCTGATAGGTAAGCATCCGCGTCTGAGGCTGGTGGGCATTGCCTCGTCGCTGGTTGCGGCCCAGGCTGAGCTTGAAAGCAAACAGCCGCAGCTGGTGCTGCTGGATAACTATCTGCCTGACGGCAAAGGGATCTCGCTTATCACTGACCCCATGCTGGCGCGCGCCAACTGCTCGGTGATTTTTATTACGGCCGCCAGCGATATGGACACCTGCAGCCAGGCGATCCGCAACGGCGCGTTCGACTATATTCTTAAACCGGTCTCCTGGAAGCGGCTCAGACAGTCGCTGGAGCGGTTTGTGCAGTTTGCCGAACAGCAGCGCGTCTGGAAGATTGTCGACCAGCAGAACGTCGATTCGCTCTATCAGCTACAGGCGAAAAACTACCGTCAGGACAACGGCAGCAAAGGCATTGAGGAAAATACGCTGGCGCGGGTGCAGTCGCTGTTTAACGCCCGGTCAACGCACTGCTTTACCGTGGATGAGGTGGTGAGCGAGACGGGGCTGAGTAAAACCACCACCCGACGCTATCTGGAGCATTGCGTGGAGGCGGGTTTTCTGACGGTGGAGATGCTGTACGGCAAGATTGGGCATCCGAGGAGGATGTACAAGCGTAGTGCGGTTTAACTCCCCTCACCCCGGCCCTCTCCCCAAAGGGGCGAGGGTGAAAAGACGGCTCCGTGCAATTCCCTCTCCCCTTTGGGGAGAGGGTTAGGGTGAGGGGCCCTACTTCAATACATACCCATACAGCCGCTTAATCCCGTCGGCATCCTTCTCGCTGTAGACCCCCTGCAGCTCCGGCGAGAAGCCCGGCAGCAGGTTGATGCCCTCCTCCAGCGCCAGGAAGTAACGCTGCACCGCCCCGCCCCAGACTTCACCCGGCACCACGCACAGCACGCCCGGCGGATAAGGCAGCGCCCCTTCAGCAGCGATCCGCCCCTCAGCATCCCGAATACGCACCAGCTCCACGTTCCCGCGAATATACGCCTGATTGGCGTCCTGCGGGTTCATCACCACCTCCGGCAGGCTCTCCTTGCGGAACATCGCCTTCTGCAGATCTTTCACGTCAAAGCTGACGTAGAGATCGTGCATCTCCTGACATAACTGGCGGAGCGTATAGTCCCGGTAGCGCACCGGGTATTTCTGGAAGATAGTCGGCAGCACGTCCGCCAGCGGCGTATCGTCTTCAATATGCTGTTCAAACTGCCCCAGCATCGCCACCAGCTGAGCCAGCTTCTCGCTGCTTTCAGCAGGCGTCAGCAGGAACAGGATCGAGTTAAGGTCGCACTTCTCCGGCACAATGCCGTTTTCACGCAGATAGTGCGCCAGAATCGTCGCCGGAATACCGAAATCCGTGTACTCCCCCGTTTCGGCATCAATGCCCGGCGTGGTCAGCAGCAGCTTGCACGGGTCGACAAAGTACTGCTCGCGGGCATAGCCCTCAAACCCGTGCCATTTAGCACCGGGCTCGAAGCTGAAGAAGCGAAGCTCGCTGGCGATGGCGCGCGTGGGATGATCCTGCCACGGCCGCCCTGCCACCACCGGTGGGATAAACGGTTTGATCATATGGCAATTGGCAATGATCGCCTTACGCGCCTCAATGCCCAGCTCAACGCACTCCGCCCACAGCCTGCGCCCGCTTTCCCCTTCGTGGATTTTCGCGTTCACATCCAGCGCCGCGAACAGCGGATAGAACGGGCTGGTGGAAGCATGCAGCATAAACGCATTGTTAAGACGCTTGTGCGGGCAGAAACGCGCCTGACCGCGGATGTGGTTATCTTTTTTATGGATCTGCGACGTTTGCGAGAACCCGGCCTGCTGTTTATGCACCGACTGGGTCACAAAGATGCCGGGATCGTTCTCGTTCAGTTCCAGCAACAGCGGGGACGTCTCCGCCATCATCGGAATAAACTGCTCGTAGCCCACCCAGGCGGAGTCAAAGAGAATGTAATCGCACAGATGACCGATCTTGTCGATCACCTGACGGGCGTTGTAGATCGTCCCGTCGTAGGTGCCAAGCTGAATGATCGCCAGTCGGAACGGCCGCGCCTCGTCGGCCTTTTCCGGCGCAGTCTCGCGGATCAGCTCCCGGAGATACGCCTCGTCAAAGCAGTGCTCGTCAATTCCGCCAATAAAGCCAAACGGGTTACGCGCGGCCTCAAGATACACCGGCGTGGCGCCCGCCTGGATCAGCGCCCCGTGGTGGTTGGATTTATGGTTGTTACGGTCAAACAGCGCCAGATCGCCACGGGTGAGCAGTGCGTTAGTCACCACCTTGTTGGCCGCCGACGTACCGTTCAGCACAAAGTAGGTTTTATCCGCGTTGAACACTTTTGCCGCAAACTTTTGTGCATGCTTGGCGGACCCTTCGTGGATCAGCAGATCGCCCAGCTTCACATCGGCATTGCACATGTCGGCGCGGAAGACGTTCTCACCGAAGAAATCATAGAACTGCCGCCCGGCCGGGTGTTTTTTGAAAAAGGCGCCGTGCTGGTGGCCCGGACAGGCAAAGGTGCTGTTGCCCATCTCAACATACTGGCTCAGGGTGTCGAAAAACGGCGGCAATAGCGTCTCTTCGTAACGGCTGGCTGCGGTCTCCAGCTCCAGAAACTCCTGAGCTTTACCCGAGATGACCGCACGGGCGCCGTCGGGCGCTTCCGTGGGCTCCTGCGAGAAAATGAACACCGGCAGCTGAAATCCCGTGCGTTTCAGTAGCGCAAGAATGCCGCTGCGACTGTCTGTCGTCGTCAGGACGACGGCGGCCACATCGGTGAAATCCGTGTTATCCAGCGTCACCTTTTCGCGGTGCGTAGACACAGTAGAGAGCAGCTCGCGGCTGACGGCGATTTTCATGGTTTTCATAAGCGCAGTTACCCTCACCGAACGGTGAGACAGGAGGAGAAAATTCGCGCAATAATGTCACCTTTTATTTTTAGCTGCAACAAGCAATCCTTATGCATTTAATCACCCAATGCTTACGGCCGGAAAGCAGAAGCATGTCATAATCATGCAATACCAATGAGTAAGTAACAGGAGTCAGATGTGGTTATCGGGCCATTTATCAACGCCGGCGCCGTATTGCTGGGCGGCGTACTCGGCGCAGTGCTGAGCCAGCGGTTACCGGAGCGTATTCGCACCTCAATGCCCTCCATATTCGGCCTGGCGTCGCTAGGGATCGGTATTCTATTAGTCATCAAATGCGCCAATCTGCCCGTGATGGTGCTGGCCACCCTGCTCGGCGCGCTCATTGGTGAGTTCTGTTATCTGGAAAAAGGCATTAACAGTGCAGTCAGTAAAGCCAAAAACCTGATTGCCCGGCCGGGCAAAGCGAAGCACGGCACGCATGAGTCCTTTATTCAGAACTATGTCGCCATCATTATTCTGTTTTGCGCCAGCGGCACGGGGATTTTCGGTTCGATGCAGGAAGGGATGACCGGTGATCCGAGCATCTTAATTGCGAAGGCGTTTCTCGATTTCTTCACCGCCACCATTTTCGCCACCACCCTTGGCGTCGCAGTGGCGGCGATTTGCGTCCCAATGCTGCTTATCCAGCTGGCGCTCGCCACCTGCGCCACCTTGATTCTCCCGCTGACCACGCCAGCGATGATGGCGGACTTCACCGCCGTCGGTGGCCTGCTGCTGCTGGCGACAGGCTTGCGCATTTGCGGGATCAAGATGTTTGCCGTGGTCAACATGCTACCCGCGTTGCTGCTCGCCATGCCGCTCTCTGCGCTCTGGACGCACTTTTTCGCCTAAAGATGCGGCGAAATGGCGAGAGATTGCGCAGTCTGTAACGAAAACAACATTTTTCGTTGACGACAGAGGGCAGATCGGGTTTAATGCGCCCCGTTGCCCGGATAGCTCAGTCGGTAGAGCAGGGGATTGAAAATCCCC